>NZ_CAJHBH010000001.1:0-184920 GCF_904846585.1 Psychrobacter sp. H7-1 | reverse complement strand
TATGACAGTTATGAGGCTATTGTCGATGCCACTTGCTTGGCTTGGAATAATTTGCTTAAACAGCCACAAAGAATTCGGTCGTTAACTGCTCGTGCTTGGGCGCAACTTTAATTGTTGGGTTTGGTATAAGTTAACAACAGGTGTATAGTATTTATGCCTTAAGTTAAAGATTGCTTTTAGACAATTGATATAAAAAATATAAAATACGCCTATTACAAGGACAATCCTATGAGATTTGATAAATTCACTCAAAAGCTACAAGCAGCGCTCCAACAAGCTCAAAGTCTGGCCATCGGTCGAGACCACACCAGTATTGGACCGGTGCATATTATGGCCGCTTTATTAGAAGATGAGTCTAATATCTCGGTATGTCAGCAAGCCGGTGCCAGTATTCCGGCACTAAAAAATGGCGTGGCCAAAGCCTTGGACAATCAGGCAGTGATTGCCAATCCAACTGGTGAAGTCAACTTAAGCCCAGATGCGGTGAAAGTGCTTAACTTAGCTGACCGTCAAGCCCAAAAAGCGGGCGATGATTATATTGCTACCGAATGGTTATTATTGGTGTTAGCGGAACAAGGCGATACCAAAAAACTGTTTAATACAGCCGGTGTTACTGCTGAGAAATTAAAAGCGGTTATCGAACAATTGCGGGGAGAGCAGACTGTGGACAATCAAAATGCTGAAGATCAACGTGATGCGTTAAATAAATATACCATTAACCTAACTGAGCGTGCCGAGCTTGGTAAGCTTGATCCTGTGATTGGCCGAGATGAAGAGATTCGTCGTACCATTCAGGTGTTGTCACGCCGTACTAAGAATAATCCAGTACTTATCGGTGAGCCTGGTGTGGGTAAAACCGCCATTGTTGAGGGTTTGGCTCAAAAAATCGTTAATGGCGATGTGCCAGAGGGTCTGCGCCGTAAAGAGGTGTTATCGTTAGACTTAGGTGCCCTAATTGCTGGTGCAAAATATCGCGGTGAGTTTGAGGAGCGTCTAAAAAGCGTGCTCAATGATTTGGCCAAGCAAGAAGGCAATGTCATCTTATTTATCGATGAGCTACACACGATGGTGGGCGCAGGTAAGTCGGATGGGGCGATGGATGCTGGCAACATGTTAAAGCCTGCTTTAGCACGTGGTGAGCTACACTGTGTGGGTGCAACAACGCTGGATGAATACCGTCAGTATATTGAAAAAGATGCTGCCCTTGAGCGCCGTTTCCAAAAAGTATTGGTCGATGAGCCAACAGTCGAGGACACCATTGCCATCTTGCGTGGTCTAAAAGAGCGCTATGAGCTGCACCACGGGGTAGATATCCAAGACAGCGCTATTATTGCTGCGGCGCGCATGAGTCATCGTTATATCACCGACCGTAAGCTGCCTGATAAAGCCATTGACCTGGTGGATGAGGCCGCAAGCCGTCTGCGTATGGAGATGGACAGCAAGCCTGAAGCCTTAGGTAAGCTTGACAGCCGCTTAATTCAGCTAAAAATGCAGCGTGAAGTCTTAAAAAATGAAGAAGATGCTGGCGCTCAAGCAGAACGTAAGGTATTAGATGAGCAGATTGAAGAGCTTGAAAAAGAGTATGCTGATCTTAACGAGATTTGGCAGGCAGAAAAAGCGCTGGTCAAAGGCAGTCAGCAGCTAAAAGACGAGCTGGATAAAGCGCGTATTGCTTATGACAAAGCCAGCCGTGAGGGTGACTATGAGACCATGAGTAAGCTGCAGTATGAGACCATTCCGCAGTTAGAAAAACGCATTACCGAGTCTGACTTAGCTGAGCAAAAAGAGCAGACGGGTGAAGGCAATGGTATCAAGCTGCTGCGCAATAAGGTAACCGATAACGAAATTGCTGAAGTGGTGGCGGCGGCTACCGGTATTCCGGTCAACAGAATGCTACAAGGTGAGCGTGAGAAGATGCTGACGATGGAGGAGCGCTTGCATGAGCGAGTCGTCGGTCAAGATGAAGCGGTGCAGTCAGTGGCCAATGCGGTGCGTCGTAGCCGTGCAGGTCTATCAGACCCCAACCGTCCATCAGGCTCTTTCTTATTCTTAGGCCCAACCGGTGTGGGTAAAACTGAGCTGACCAAATCACTGGCCAACTTCTTGTTCGATAGTGAGGATGCGATGGTGCGTATCGACATGAGTGAATTCATGGAGAAGCACAGTGTCAGCCGCTTAGTGGGTGCGCCTCCTGGCTATGTGGGCTATGAAGAGGGCGGTGTATTGACCGAAGCGGTTCGCCGTAAGCCTTATAGCGTTATCTTGTTCGATGAGGTAGAAAAAGCGCATCCTGATGTGTTTAACATTCTACTTCAGGTGCTTGATGATGGCCGTTTAACAGATTCACAGGGGCGAGTGGTGGATTTCAAAAACACAGTCATTATCATGACCAGTAACTTAGGCTCGCACAAAATCCAAGAGATGGCCGGTGATGATTATGAAGAAATCAAAGCATCAGTCATGGAATCTGTCGGTCAGCATTTCCGCCCTGAGTTTGTGAACCGTATCGATGAGATTGTGGTTTTCCATCCACTTGGTATGTCACAGATGGCCGGTATTGCCGACATCCAACTGGATCGTTTACGCAGCCGCTTAAAAGAGCGTGAGATGGACATCAAGCTGTCTGCTGATGCGATGCATATGCTGGTGGCTGTGGGTTATGACCCTGTGTATGGCGCACGTCCGCTAAAACGTGCTATCCAGCAGCAGATCGAAAACCCCTTGTCATTAAAGCTGTTGTCGGGTGAATTTGTCGCCGGTGATACCATCCAAGTGGATGTGGATGACGAAGATAACCTAGTTTTCACCAAAGCCTAACTGTGCTTAGAGCAGACGGATAGGCAACTGGATTTATCACACAGCACACCCCTTATCTACGTAAGTAGGTAAGGGGTTTTTTACTTTTAAGCCACAAGTCATCATATCAAGGCGGCTTAGATCAGTGACAGCGGCCAACACATGGCTTATGATACTTTTGATTTAGTTAATATTATCTTTAAAATAAAAACAGCAGGAGATGCGCAAGCTTAGTTAAGAGTAACTGAGCTTTTTTTATGGATAATAAAGAGGCGGCTTACTATTTACTAGGGAGACGTGGCTTAGGTTAATTAATAGGATTTTCATACTTTGATAAAAAAATCAATTAAAGTTGGTTAATTTATTACAGCAAAGCTGTTGCAAAAATTGCTTATTATTAAGAGGATTGTTAAGGTGGCTACTTTTTAAAACAAGGTAGATAAATGAGTGAGTTGAAAATTGGTCGATTGGGTCCTTTTCCCAAGGTCAATAAGCCGGTATTTATAGCCTCAGTTGTATTGATTGTCGGGTTTATCATTTTTGGGGCTCTATTTCCAAAAGTGGCCAATACCGTATTTACACAAGCCCAAAGCTTTATTACCCACAGGTTTGGTTGGTTTTTTATTGTGGTCATGAATGCCGCAGTGGTGATGTGTCTGTATTTAATTTTTAGTAAATATGGCGACATTCGTCTGGGACATCAGACCGAAGCACCGCAGTATAGTTTGCCATCTTGGATTGGCATGTTGTTCTCGGCAGGCATTGGTATTGGTATTATGTACTGGGGTACTGCTGAGCCAGTGTACCATTTTATGGCACCACCTTTGGGCGAGAAAGAGAGCGTGGAAGCCGCCAAACAGGCGATGAACATCTCATTTTTGCATTATGGTATTCATGCTTGGGCCATTTATGCGTTTGTGGCGCTGTCTTTGGCCTATTTTCATTTTCGCCGTGGTTTACCACTGGCCATTCGTTCAGCGCTATACCCTATATTAGGTAAGCGCATTTATGGCGGCTGGGGCCATACAGTAGATACCTTAGCGGTATTTGGTACCATGTTCGGTGTGGTGACAACTTTGGGTCTTGGCGTGTTACAGATTAACTCAGGTCTAGAGGGCCTATTTAATCTGCCCAACAACATCACCATACAGATTGTGTTGATCGGCTTTATTACCTTACTGGCCTGTGGCTCATTAATGCTAGGCTTGGACAAAGGTATCAAGCGGTTAAGCGATCTTAATATCTTTTTGACCTTTGTGCTGTTGGCTTTTGCTTTTATATTGGGCCCCAGTCAGTACATTATGGACAGCTTTGTCGAAAATATTGGTAACTATGTCCAAAACCTAATTCAGTTGGCCTTTTGGAATGAAGCTTACTCTAAGACAGATTGGCAGTCTGCTTGGACCATTTTCTATTGGGCTTGGTGGGTAAGTTGGTCACCTTTTGTTGGTGTCTTTATTGCTCGTATTAGCCGTGGCCGCACCATTCGTGAGTTTTTATTGGGCGTGCTATTTGTGCCAATGGCTATTTTATTCTTCTGGTTCACTACCTTTGGTGGGGTGGCGGTGAATATGGAGCTACTAGGCAACCCAGGCTTTATCGAAGTGGTGCAAAATGATTATGGTAATGCCATCTTTAAACTGATGGAGTTCTACCCCTTTACTCAGGCCACCACCTTGCTGATTGTGGTGATGATTGTGCTGTGGTTTGTGACCTCATCAGACTCTGCAAGCTTCGTGATTGATATGTTAACCTCAGGTGGTGATGCCAATCCTCCTAAGATTCAACGTCTATTTTGGGCAGTGGCTCAAGGATTGGTAGCTGCTATTTTGCTGGCAGCAGGTGGATTGGGTGCGTTACAAGCG
The DNA here is from genome assembly GCF_904846585.1 of Psychrobacter sp. H7-1. Taxonomy (NCBI): domain Bacteria; kingdom Pseudomonadati; phylum Pseudomonadota; class Gammaproteobacteria; order Moraxellales; family Moraxellaceae; genus Psychrobacter; species Psychrobacter sp. H7-1. The sequence continues at coordinate 180,259 of NZ_CAJHBH010000001.1, read as the reverse complement.
GCAGCTATTGTAGCAGGCTTTCCATTTGCCGTGGTGATAGTGGTGATGATGTACTCCTTAATGCGAGGTTTAAGCCGTGACCGCTTAATCTTATACCGCGCTCATCAGTGGTTTATTACCGAGGAGTCGGCTGAGCACAATACTGCTGATGAATTCGTTGATGAAGAGCTTTTGAAAGGCCCTCCTAAGATTATCTCAGGCGATTAACAGCGTATAAGTATAGCGTAGCAAAAAAAATAGCCCACGTTTGTGGGCTATTTTTCTGTCTGATACCAAAAAGCTGTCTGATAAAAAAAACAGAAAGCGGGTTAACGCCGATAATCTGCTCTATTTTTGCGCTGAACCGGTTTGTACATATTTATCGAAGTTCTCAGCATAGTCATCTAAGTTGTCACTGAGCATTTGGCGATACTGCTTGGTATAAAACTCGATAATCTCTTGTTTTTCTTTAGCCAAATCACTGCCTTTAACGAAGCCGATTGAAGCCACAGAAGAGCTATAGCGAGCTGCAGCATACAACAAAGAGGCGCCTACTTGACCTGAGTGTGATTCTGGACCTAATTGGCTGTTGGCCAATTCAATGATGGCATCAGCACGTTTGTAAAAGGCTTCGATGTCTTTTGACAACTCAGGGGTTTGGGTGGTGTTATTGTCGGTCATAATAGATTCAACTTATTTACTTTAAAATTTAGAGCCGTTGTTTATTCTTTATAGCGCTTACTATGAGATATTGGCTAAATATTGGCATCTGCTCTTAGGATTTCGGCTTTATCGGTTTTTTCCCAAGTAAAGGCAGTCTCAGAGCCTGGGCGACCGAAGTGACCATAAGTGGCCGTCTGTTGGTACATAGGCTGTAGCAGATTTAACATGTGGGTAATACCATAAGGGCGCAAGTCAAAGTGGGTGCGGATAAGCTCAATGATCACCTCAGCGCTAACTTTGGCTGTCCCAAAAGTATTGACTGAAATGGAGGTTGGCTCAGCCACACCAATGGCGTAACTGATCTGAACTTCACAGCGCTCAGCCAGACCTGCGGCTACGATATTTTTGGCCACATAACGACCCGCATAAGCCGCACTACGGTCCACTTTTGATGGGTCTTTACCACTAAAGGCACCGCCACCATGACGCGCCATACCGCCGTAAGTGTCTACAATAATTTTACGACCTGTTAGACCGGCGTCGCCCACAGGGCCACCGATGACGAATTTACCGGTGGGGTTAATGTGATAGCGAGTACCGGCATGTAATAAGTCAGCAGGCAACACGTGCTTGATGATGTTTTCCATCACAGCTTCTTGTAAATCAGCTTGTGAGATGTCTGGATCATGCTGAGTCGACAGTACCACTGCGTCAATGGCTGATGGGGTACCGTTGGTGTATTTTAAAGTGACCTGAGCTTTGGCATCTGGACGCAGCCATTTTAGCTCACCTGAGCGGCGCAGCTCTGATTGACGCTCCATCAAGCGGTGTGCAAATTCGATAGGCGCTGGCATTAATACTTCAGTTTCGTTACTGGCATAACCAAACATTAAGCCCTGATCGCCTGCACCTTGGTCTTCTGGATTCATGCGGTCAACGCCCTGAGCGATTTCAGGAGACTGTTTGCCAATCATGTTTATAACGGCACAGGTTTCACCATCAAAGCCTAGGTCTGAATGGTTGTAACCGATACTGTTGACCGTATCACGGACGATACGCTCGATATCGATGTTGGCGGTGGTTGAGATTTCGCCCGCTAAAACCACTGCCCCCGTTTTTACTAAGGTTTCACAGGCCACACGGGCGTGTAAATCTTCACGCATAATAGCATCAAGCAACGCATCTGATATTTGATCTGCCATTTTATCTGGATGGCCTTCACTTACAGATTCTGAGGTAAAAAGTTGATAGTCATGCATAATGAGGGAGTCACTTATAGTCAGGGCTTGTGTTCAGGAACTTGCGATTTTCATCCGATAGAGTTTTAAAAAACATACGACAGAGCTTTAAAAAAGGCCAAGACGATAATCGATAAAATCTGACAAGACAAACGTAGAATTTAAAATAGCATATTTTACCTTGAAGTTGGCCAAAACTCTAGTGACTTGGCCACTATTCATCGGTCGAAAACGGCTTAGTTAGTTTTAGCATAAGTCAAAGCACAAAAATGAGCCCAAAAACATCACATCTCAGCAAATAGTTGTTTGTCTTTGAACATACACTCTGTATAAACAGGGCAAGCGCCGCATTTTGGAGTACGTGCTTGACAGGTGTAACGGCCGTGCAAAATCAAATAATGATGGGCATCGAGTATAAAATCATCAGGGACACGTTCAATCAGCTTATGTTCGACTGCCAGAACCGTTTTGCCAGTGGCAAGTCCTGTGCGATTGCTGACTCGAAAGATATGGGTATCGACTGCCATTGTGGGCTGGCCGAAGGCGGTATTTAATACCACGTTGGCGGTTTTTCGGCCGACACCTGCCAGCGCCTCTAAGTCTTTGCGGTTATCAGGCACCACGCTGTTGTGTTTATCGACTAAGTCTTTACAGGCCTTAATCACATTTTTGGCTTTTGAATTATACAGGCCAATGGTTTTGATGTACTGTTTCAAGCCCTCTTCACCCAGCGCATAGATTGCCTCGGGGGTATTGGCCACTGCAAACAGCTTGCGGGTGGCAATATTGACACTGACATCGGTAGCTTGCGCCGATAAGATAACCGCGATAAGCAGCTCAAAGTTACTGCTGTATTCAAGCTCTGTGACCGGCTCATCGATGGCTGCGGCCAATTTTTCAAAAAAAGGGCGTACATCGCGATTGGGTAGGCGTCTTGATGGTGGGGTATCGGCTGTTTTGTGTTTAACCACTTTACTCATAACTCTACACTCATAAAATAGCTTGGCAATTAACCGGCAATAAGCATCAACTGCTGTTTGAGCGCATCAAGCTCAGCTTGCTTGGTAGCATTGGCACGCACGCTAAGCTGCTTTTCAAGCTTTTTGATTTTGGTGCGTAGTTTGGCTGCAGCAATGGTGGCTTTGGCCTGATCTTCGTCAATGTCGAGGCTTTGATGCGAGGCATTACCAATCATGGTCTCTACCATACTAGTCACCGGCTTGGCATGGGTATTGTCTGTCATCTGCTGCGCCACACGGTTTAGGTGAGTGTGATAGCGTTGTCTTAAATGCGCCTGCTCTTTGGCTCTATACTCCGGCGTTTCAAGCGCTATATCGCGTGGCAGCTCCACCAGGTCAATACAGTCAAATGGACAGGGCGCTAGGCACAGCTCGCAGCCTGTACATAGGTCGGTAAAGATGGTGTGCATGTGCTTGCCGGTGCCAATGATGGCATCCACTGGGCATGCCGGAATACACTTGGTACAGCCGATGCAGTCATCTTCACGGATAATGGCACGCACTTCAGTAGGGCGGCCGGTATGAGCATCCACAGGCCATTGTGACTGACGCACAGGCAGCGACTCACGGCCTAAAATATCAGCTATATCATTACTGACAGGCTGACCGCCGGGTACACACTTATTATGCGCTTCATCATCAACCACTATGGCCACTGCATAAGGTAGGCAGCCGTCAGGATGATCACACAGCCCGCACTGAGTCTGAGGTAAGATGGCATCTACAGCAGCAATGCGCTCACGCTGTTGTGCAGGCAGGCTCTCAAGCCCTAAGCGATTAAATAAGATGGGAAGGGCGTTTAATCGATCAGTGCTCACAAGTACCTCAAAATAAGTTGAATAAAATGAAAACAGGCCGTTTACGCCGCCAACACTTTGGCCAAACTGCTATTGGCCACCTGCATGGCATATTGACCGATAGGGTAGTTTTGCTGGCGTGCGCTAAGCTGATGGTCAATGGCCAATAACACAGTGGCAAGGTTGGCAAACGTATCATACGTCTGCTCCTGTTTTTTAGGGTGCTTATTATCATCAATATATAAGCTTTCATCAAGCTGTAGTCGCAAGCGGTTAATCATATTGGCCGCATCGCTTAATGCCAAAAATTGTAGCGCACCGGCGAGTTGTTTGAGCGTCGCTGGGATCTGTTGTAGCAAGCTTTGAGGCTGCACAGATGCATCGGTATTAGAGGCGTATAAACTATCAAGATACTCACCAATTGCTTGCTCAAGCTGGCGAATAACACGGCGGCTTTGCTTAATGAGCTGTTGATAGGCGGTATCTAGCTGATAAATTGAAATATTAGCATTATTAATTTGTTGCATGGCGGCACCAGGGATATGTGCTTTGGATAAGCCTATAGCAGCATTCTCGGCAACCATCAGCTGAGACAGCAATATATCAAGCTGCTCATCATTTGGGAGATGCCATTTACCAATCTCATGAATGCTATTTTTTAAGCTCTGGGCGGCTTTTGGTAAGTTTAACAGCTGGAAGATTGAGGCCAGCTGAGCCAACTTATCTGTCGCGCTATGAAACTTAGGCACGACTGGCTGCTCTGAACCATCAGCAGATAAAGATACATTAATTTGGGCATCGATATCGGCTTTGATGTCATTGATTTGCTGCTGAATCAAAGTATGTATGGTGCCGGTGATTTTTTGATCGGGGCCATGCAAAAACTGCTTAAACTGTTTTAATTGCGAGTCACTTAATTTATTGGCAGTGACTTGCTGTCTTAAGCGGCCGGCAAGCTCACCAGGTTGCAAGCAGGCAAAACTGACAAGCTCAGCGAAGCGGCGATTATCGGTTGGCAAGTCGGTATTAAACTGCTGATCAATAAAGATAAATAGCCGTTTTTGTGCTGGCTGCAGCGGTAATAGTTCTGCCAAATGCTGGGTAGCCACTTGAGCGGCTCGCCAAAATAGGCTGTCTGATTGATCCGCAATAACTGTGCAGGCTTGATGCATGGCGCTAATCTTGTCTCGTTCAGAGTCGGTCAATTTTGAGGTTTTGGCACTCAATACAACCGCAAGGCCTGCGCGATAAGCAGTGGTAAGTAGCTCATGATTGAGCCCTAACTTAGCCACCGGCTGAAAGTTTTGGGCAGGATTGGCTAAGATTATATGTTGATAACCGCTTAGGCCTTCTACACTGACAGCTGTCTCGCTAATTAGGCTGTGTCCTAATAAGCCATTAATTTTATTGATAATAGGCAATAGCAATGAGGGTTCTAGTGTCTCTTGAAGTAGCACAAACTCCACATAACGGGCCTGAATCATAATCGCTTCTAACAGACTTAAAATCAGCGCTTTTTTGCTATTATCACCGTGATCATAAAGGTGCTTAAACCCTGCTGATAATGCGTGTGCCAACTCACTACTGCCATAAAGTGAGATTAACTTAAACACTGAGCCTAACTGCGCCAGCATCGCCGCAGAGTCCAAAAGCAGTGGGGCCTGCGCTTTATCATTATAAAACTCACTTAGATGCTTTTCGCAATTATCTAAGATCATTTGGATTTCTGGGCGCAGCAGATAAAGCGCTGATAAATCAAAGTTTGTGATACTAATGGCTTGTGGTGGCGCTAAGCGCTGTGATGAGGCTGATGAGATCATAGAGGTTACCAAGTAATAAATAAATCCATATAGCTACTTATGGCGCGAGTATGTCCTTATTGCGTCTTTATCACTGTAGTACAAACTTAGCTATCAATCAATCACAGCTTAGCTTACGGCAAGATATAAGTTGTCGGCCAGGCTCACATCATACACTAAGGGGCTATTAAATCCTTGCTGCTGCGCCTGAGTGGGGCGGACAAAAGGCTTTTGTAGTAGCACACTTGGCACTTGCGTGTCTTGGGTAACTTGATAAAAACAGCTAACCCCTTGGGTTTGGGCCAAATTGGGGTATTTTTTTAATAACTTGGCCACCCACAGGACATGATCGCTTAGAGGGGCTTTGGCGGTAACCAGCTTATCTGCCAAATGCGCAAAGCTTGCGTGCGAGCCTGCGCCTTCGCTTTGGGTATCTTCATCAATGGCTAAAGCAACCTGGCCACCGGTCATGGCCAGATATACCTCGGCTAAAATCTCCGAGTCGAGTAAGGCGCCATGGAAGGTGCGGTCCATCTTACCCACATTCAAGCGGCGTACCAAGGCATCCAAAGTATTCTTTTGGCCTGGATACTGCTGCTTGGCCAACGCTAAAGAGTCGGTGATTTTTATCTGATCAGCAAAACCGGTCAATCCCACTCGATCAAATTCCATCGATAAGAAGCTGATATCGAACGAAGCATTGTGCGCGATTATCTCAGCGCCGAGCATAAACTCATATAACGGCTTGGCGATCTGACCAAAGGTAGGTTTGTCTGCCAAAAAAGCTTCACTAATACCATGAACTCGGATAACTTCTTCATCCATACCACGCTCAGGGTTGATATAGACATGCAGTTTCTCGCCGGTAAATTTGCGATCCACCAGCTCAATGATACCCACCTCAACAATGCGATCACCTTTTAGCGCATCTAGTCCGGTGGTCTCGGTATCCATAATCAGCTGGCGACCGCTAAGACCGCGGTTAATAGGCTGCGGCAGTAATGGCTTAAAATGAGGGTTGGCTCGGCTGGTATCGCCATCAAATGCCACCTCTGGGGTGTTAGCTTCTAGTGACTCAGCCATTTGCGGCGCCATAGCATCTTGCGGTTCCGCAGTGTCCCTCAAGTCTTGATCAGGTGTGGCTTGCGGCATAGGCTCAGCATCTAATGCTTTATTGTCAAAGTCTGCAGGGTCTTGGGCAGCATAATAGTCATCATACTCAGCAGGCTCTTGGGTGTCAGCTTCCATCTCATCGAAGCCTAAGGGGTCGTTGAGCAGCCAGTCGGTTTTAGAATTATCAGGAGTCATAGAGGCAGTGTTCTTAATATTTTGAGAGAGCGGTGGGAGAGTGTCCGTATCAGGCAAGCCGGTGCTGGGTGTCAGGCTTGGCTTAGGCGTTTGAGTTAGTTTTTTTTTAAGTCCTCTGAGGAGGATAAAATACCACGATTGGCCAGCTCATCCGCCTTTTCGTTACCTTCATGGCCTGCATGGCCTTTTACCCAGTGCCAGCTGACGTCGCGGCCGCTTTGCAAGCTATCTAAGCGCTGCCACAGTTCTTGGTTTTTAACCGGTTTATTCGCAGCAGTTTTCCAGCCCTTTTTCTTCCAGCCTTGTATCCATAGAGTAATGCCATTTTTCACATAACTTGAATCGGTCCAAATCTCTAATAGCTGATCCTTTGGGCTTTGTTGTAGCGCAACAATGGCACCCATCAGCTCCATCTGGTTATTGGTGGTGTGTTTTTCGCCGCCAAAATACTCCACTTGCTCTCCGCTGCTGAGCACCAACAATGTACCCCAGCCGCCAGGGCCAGGATTACCCTTACAAGCGCCGTCAGTAAAAGCTATGGTGGTATTGGGTTTGGGATGCAAAACAGACATAAAAGCTCACAGCAGATAAGATTGGCAAAAAAAGTAGTCACCGGCCAATAGGAAAATAATCGTATTAGCCAAAAATCAGGCAGGCGCTGCCCAAATTGTGCCCTTAGTATAACAAAAATAGCGACGCTATTTGAGCTGGCGTAGTTAATATTTGATAAGCGTACCCAGAAGGGCTGTAAGTTTGTTAAAATGGCAATCTGCTTAACGGCTTAGACCCTTTTATTATGATTGGAAATACTATTTTGAAATCACTAAATTTATCCAATATAGCTTCTACCTTACTGCTAACGGGCGCTGCGGTGCTGGCAGGCTGTGACAGTCACGATGCCCCTGAGGGTCAGACCATGGACAGTGCAGAGGATGTAACCTCTGCTGCCTCTATCAAAAAGCATGCCGAGCTGTTTGCAGGCTGTTATACCGTCAGCCATGAAGAGCCAGCTCAAATTAAAGTCAGCGAGCAAGCGGGTAAGCTGGTGATGCAAATGAAAGAGCCCAAATCTGCCAATAGAGTATGGGATGATCCAGAGCCGCTTGAGCCAATGCCCTTAAAGCAGGTAGATAAGTATTTTCCTGTCAAGCCTGAGGACTTAATGGCCATGATAGGTCGTCCGGATAGAGTGCTGGTAATGGCGAATGTCAAGCAGGCCTATGTCAATATTGACCCCTCATTAGACAGTCCGTATTTGGGCTATATCTTGCAAGGTCAAAACACCATTTATAAAGTGGATTGTGATGACACACCAGCGCAAGAAATGCAGTCCAATCCGCATAGCAATATAGCCGGTATGGAAGAGGTGGGCAAGATCACCATTAGGCCAGCGGGTAAGGTTGAGTAGCTTGGCCGTTATTTTTGTATCTTCGCTGTTTAAAATGATGATAAGTTAGGTAGGCAAAGCTAAGCCTTATCGAGCCTATGGCATCGGTGGGGCGGCTTCATGAGTAGGAATTCAGCCATGGGTTTTTTAAATTATTTATTGATGGGCGCTTTGGCCTATGCTGCCGGCTGGGCAATTAGGCTGTATGTTTTAGAAAAAGGGCCAAGACCTAATCAGCCTTATGGGCTCAAACATCCCAAAATTAGACTGTATTTAGCGCTGTTTTTTGCCCTGATGCTGCTGATTTCTGTATTACTGGGGCGATTTGTACTGGGTCATGCCAGCCTTGATGTGCCTTTTGTGGTCGTCAACAGCCTTGTGGCGACTTTTGTGTTCTCTTTTGGCCTAAGCCCTGATCACATTCGTCACGACCTGCCAGAGTAGAAGATAAGCTGCGGGGTCATGACAGCCAGCTTAAGCGTTTTTGTTCATATGTTTCACCCATAAAAAATGGCGCTATGTATAGCGCCATTTTTTGTCAGTATTATAGGGCAGAATCTAATGCGGAACTGATGCTGAACTAAGGCTGAACCACTTTAGAGTCAGCAGGCTCAGTGGTGGTTTCTACCACAGAGATATAAGCATCGGTGTTGTTGTCGTTGTTTATATCCACTGGGGTTGCTTGTTTTTGTTCCACAACTTTCACAGGCTTTTGCTGCTCAAGCAGGTAAGCTTCTTGAGCGGTGACAATTCTTGGCCCTTTGCTGGCTTCAACAGCATTGACCGCTTTTTGCTTATTGGTCTTATTATCAAGGACATTGACCAGGTTTTGATATTTAGGGGTAGGTACTGCCACCGCACCTAAGTTGGCACCGCCACCTAACACTTGATACAGCTCAATCTGGTTATTTAGACGCTCTTGCTCAAGGTTCAAAATAGACTGCTGAGTGGAGAACAGTGAGCGCTGAGCATCTAGTACCGCTAAGTAGTCATCCACTTGCGCCTTAAAGCGGGCTTCAGAGATATCAAATAAACCTTGATAGTTCTCTTGTAAGCGATATTCTGCTTGAGTTCTGGCATCTAATGTCGCTCGATCTGCCAGTACATCGTTGACCTCTTTAAACGCCGCCTCTACTGTACTTTCGTAATTGGCAACGGCTTGATCACGCTCAATTTGAGCCACTTCATAGTTGGCATCACGCTGACCGGCATCAAATAAAGGCAATCTAATAGAGGGTCCAAACGACCAACTGCCAGCACTGCTCTTAAATAAGTCAGATAAGTCGCTACTTGAGTAGCCTAAGTTGCCTGTCAAACTAATAGAAGGGTAGTAGGCAGATCGAGCCACATCAATATTAGCCCCCGCCGCTTTTAGATTGTATTCAGCTTGCAAGACATCAGGGCGGTAGCGTAATAAGTCACTTGGCAAGCCTGCGCTTAATACTTGGCTTGAAGTAATCGAAGGAATAGCGGGATCTGGCATCATGTCTTCGCTAATCTGGGTACCCACCAAGAATTTCAAAGCATTTTTGGCTCTTAATACGCCGCTTTGAGCATTTAGTGCAGCAATACGAGCCGTCTCAGCAGAGGCAGCTGCTTGCAGCGAAGGCGCTTTTGAGTCAATGCCAGCTGCCAAGCGGGCTTGCGTAATGCGTAGCGACTCTTCTCGAGTCTGCAATGTACTAATGGCAAGCTCTAGCTGCTTTTGCTGATAGCTTAAATTGACATAGCTTTTGGCAATATTGGCAATCAAGCTGACCTGAGCGGTGTCACGTGCGGCTGTGGTGCTGAGGTAATTTTGCAGCGCTTGGTCTTTTAAGCTTGCCACTTTACCCCAAAAATCAAGCTCATAAGCCGCCATACCTAGGCCTACATTAAAGCTGTCACTAGGGTTACGGTCTCTAGCATTACTTGCCCCGTATGAGTAATCTCCATTCAAACCTAAGTTAGGCGCATCATTACTGTCAGTAATGCGGTACTGAGCTTGGGCCTTCTGAATAGCTAGGACAGCTTGCTTAACATCTTTGTTATTATCCAGACCCATTTGGATAAGCGCTTTTAGCTTAGGGTCAGAATAAAAGCTCTGCCAACGTACAGCCGCTAGGCTTGAAGGCACTTGGTTGTTGCTATAAAGCTCATAGTTTTCGCCCGGATTCAAAGGAATATTGGGGCGGGCTACTGTGGGGCTTGTGTCGGCCAGTGGAACACTTTGACAGGCGCTGATTGCGACTGTCAAAGCAGATAGACCAAACAAACGGGACCATTTTTTTCGGGTATGCATAACAGAACCACTCACGCTTCGACTTTTAGAATCAGGAATTAAGGTTACAGAGGTCGTCATTGAGTGTTGTCTCCAAGATTTTCTGGGGTAGAGGCTGCACTTGTGCCATTAGCTGAAAGAGCAGGGGTTGTCGCATGCGGCTGAGCAGCAGCGCCACCTGAGCCATCTTTTGGACCCTCAGGCTTATATTTAAATACAGAGCGTACCCACACATAGAACATAGGAATAAAGAAGATACCTAATAAAGTTGCGGTAATCACACCACCGACCACACTGGTACCAATGGCGTTTTGGCTACCGGCACCTGGACCTGTTGCTAAGTATAAAGGAACCACACCAAAACCGAAAGCCAGTGATGTCATGATAATAGGACGCAGACGTTGTCTTGCTGCTGTCATTACCGCCTCACGTAAGCTGTAGCCTTCCTCTTGGTGCTCTTTAGCAAATTCAATAATCAAGATGGCGTTCTTAGCAGACAGACCTACCACGGTTAATAAACCCACTTGTAGATAGATGTCGTTAGCAAACTGTCTAAACCAAGTTAGCACGACTGCACCCAACACCCCAAGCGGAATAACCAGCAGCACTGCAAATGGGATGGACCAGCTTTCGTACAAAGCGGCCAAACATAAGAACACCACAAGAATAGACAAGGCATATAGCATCGGTGCCTGAGCGCCTGATTTTTTCTCTTCAAGTGACATACCAGTCCATTCATAGCCCACACCTGGTGGCAATTGGCTGACCATCTCCTCCATAGCTGCCATGGCTTCACCGGTACTTAAACCTGGTGCAGCGCTGCCTTGGATGTTCATAGAAGGAAAGCTGTTGTAGCGCGTTAAGCTAGGTGAGGCATTTTGCCACTCACTGCTTGAGAAGCCGCCCATAGAAATCATATCACCAGTCTTGTTACGCACATACCACTTGTTAATGTCTTCAGGGTTGGTACGGCTGTCAGCTTCACCTTGAACGAAGACGCGTTTGATACGGCCTCTATCAACGAAGTCGTTGACATAAGATGAGCCCCAAGCTGTAGATAGTAAGCTGTTAATGTCGCTCATAGCCAGACCGTAAGCGGCCGCTTGTTCTTGGTCAATATTAACTTTGAGCTGAGGCGCATCTTCTTGACCATTAGGGCGAACACCAGCGACTTGATCATTTTGTGACGCCATACCCAGCAGTTGGTTACGTGCGGCTAATAAGCCGTCATGACCCACGTTACCCACATCTTGTAGCATTAAGTCAAAACCACTGGCGTTACCTAGCTCAGTAATGGCAGGGGGAACAATGGCATATACTTGAGCTTCATTTAATTGGGTAAAGAAATAGCCCATGGCACGTCCGGCCACAGCTTGGGCACTGTTTTGTTCCCCTTTACGATTCGCCCAGTCGCTTAACCGCACGAAGGCCAGACCCATGTTTTGACCTTGACCGGCAAAACTAAAGCCGGCGACTGTAAACACAGAGGCGACGTTGTCTTTTTCTTGACTGTCGTAATAGCCCCTGACTTTATCCAGTACTTCTTGGGTCTCATCTAACGTTGAGCCTGAGGGCAGCTGTACTAAGGTAATCATAATACCCTGATCTTCTTCGGGTAAAAATGAGCCAGGAATACGTAGGAAAACCACAGCCATAAGGCCAATGATTGCCGCATATCCTATTAAGTATAGCCATTTTAGATTGATACTCTTACCGATAAAGCGTTCATAGGCTTTACTGGTTTTGTCAAAGCTGCGGTTAAACCAACCAAAGAAACCTTTTTTCTCCTCGCCATGATTTTTTTGACGCTTAAGTAAGGTCACACATAATGCAGGAGTAAATATTAAGGCCACTAGGGCAGACAGCACCATACTGGTGATTAAAGTGATTGAGAACTGACGATAAATCACACCTGTTGAGCCACCAAAGAAGGCCATAGGTACGAAAACGGCAGATAGAATGAGCGCAATACCAATAACCACTTTACTAATTTCGCGCATGGATTGGAATGTGGCATCTTTGACTGATATCTCAGGGTTTTCTTCTAAAATACGCTCCACGTTCTCCACAACAACAATCGCGTCATCCACCAGTAGACCGATGGACAGTACCATGGCAAACATGGTCAATACGTTGATACTAAAGCCTGCGACATACAGCACACCAAAAGTACCTAACAAAACAACAGGTACTGCAAGCGTTGGGATAATAGTCGCACGCCAGTTTTGTAAGAACAAGAACATCACCACAAATACCAGAGCAATCGCTTCTAGTAAGGTATGAACCACTTGTTCAATAGACAGCTTAACGAATGGGGTGGTGTCATAAGGTACAACGGCAGTTAAGCCTTTAGGGAAGTTGGCTTCAAGCTGCGTCATACGCTCAGCGACAAGCTCACGGGTGGCCAGTGCGTTAGAGCCAGGTGCTAATGAAATACCCAAACCAGCGGCTTCTTTACCATTATATAAGGCATTGACACTGTAGTTTTCACTGCCCATCTCGACACGTGCCACATCACCTAAGCGTACTTGTGCGCCTGTGCCATCGGTTTTCACTAATATGTTTGAGAATTCTTCAGCTGTTTTTAGATAGCTTTGTACACTGACGGTGGCGTTAATGACCTGTTTGTCAGTATCGGCTGGGGCTTGACCCAATTGACCGGCAGAGACCTGAGCGTTTTGGGCTCGAATGGCATTGACCACATCTGAGGGTACTAAATTATAGCTACGCAGGCGAGCAGGATCTAACCAGACACGCATTGCATAAGAGGAGCCAAATAAGTTAATGTCACCCACACCTTCCACACGGCTAAGCTGATCAACCACGTTTGAAGCCACATAGTCAGCAATGTCTGAGCGGTCCATAGAGCCATCTTCAGAGACGAAGGCTTGTACCATTAAGAAGCTGCTAGAGGACTTGTTAACGTTGACCCCTTGACGCTGTACTGTTTCAGGTAGCGAGCTCATGGCCGCTTGTAGCTTGTTTTGTACCTGTACCTGAGCGGTATCTGGATCGGTACCGTTTTCAAAGGTTAAGGTGACTGAGCCTGAACCGGTTGAGGAGGAGCTAGAGGACATATACATCAATCCATCTAGACCTTTCATGCGCTGCTCAATAATCTGCACCACAGAGTCCTCTACGGTCTGTGCGTTAGCACCTGGATAGGTGGCGCTGACCTTAATGGTTGGCGGTGCAATGCGCGGGTATTGCTCAATCGGCAAATTAATGACCGAAATAACACCCAATAGCATGACTAAAATTGCAATTACCCATGCAAAAATAGGGCGGTTAATAAAATATCGTGACATGATTTCTTCCTAGTCTGCCTATTTTTGAGTTATTTTGCAGCGTCATCTTCAGGCGACTTTTGCGCTTGAGGGGCTACAGGGCCTTTTGGCATTTCAGATTTGGCGGCGGGGGCTTGCCCTTGGTTAGGTGCGCCACCTGCTTGAGGGGCTGCGCCGCCTTCGCTAGAGGTCGGTACATAAGGCTTACTGACCACCTCTTGTTCAGGCTTAACTTTGGCGCCACCAATGGCCACCACATTATCCCCTGATTGCAGGCCGTCAGTCACAATCCACTGGCCTTGATAAGTGCCGTCGATAGTGACATTACGAACCTGAATCTTATTGTTTTTATCAACAATATACACCTGGGTTTCACCCTTTGGCGTACGCATAATAGCGCTTTGTGGCAATAACACCGCGTTATTAATCAAGCCTTGAATTAATCGGGCTTTTACATACATACCTGGCAGCAGCATGTAGTTATCATTTTTGAAAATAGCACGCAGGGTGACCGCCCCGGTATCTTGCTCAACCTTGGCTTCAGCCAGTGACAATTGGCCACGCACCGGATACGTCGATCCATCTTCAAATACCAACTCAACGGTGCTGGTACCAGCTTGTATTGAGCCTTTAGCTTGCTGTTGTTTTAGCTTTAATAGCTCGCTAGAGGACTGGCTGATATCAACATAAATCGGATCGATTTTTGAGACAGTAACCAAAGGATTGGCTTGGTTGGCGTTTACCAAGGCACCAGCGGTGACGCTCGAGCGCTCAGTGACGCCTGAAATGGGCGAGCGTACAATGGTACGGCTGATATCTAATTGACTGCCCGATAACTGAGCCTGCGCTGTGGCTACCGCAGCTTGTGAGCTTGCGATATTGGCTTGGGCTTGTTGAGCCGCCGCCTGAGCACTATTTAGACCTGCTTGTGCTGTTTTTAGCTGAGTCATGGCTTGCTCGTACTGCTGCTCTGAAATGGCTTGCTGAGCAACCAAGGGTTTAAGGCGACGCACATCAGCTTGAGCTTGTTCTAACAATGCTTTTTGTGACTCAATATTGGCCAAAGCATTGTTATAGCTTGCTTTAGCAGTCTCTACATTGGCCTGAGCCTGTTGTACAGCGGCTTGATTGGCGCCGGCGCTAGATTGGTAGTTTTCTGGGCTGATTCTATATAGAGGCTGACCCTTTTGGACCATGCGGCCTTGCGGAAATAAGATTTCATCCACCACCCCAGTAACTTGAGGGCGGATATCGGCAACCTCATAAGCCGCTGTACGACCCGAGAATTCTTGAACTAAAGGAACTGTTTGGAATTGTACAGGAATGACATTGACCACAGCGGGCGGCATTTGCTGCTGAGAAGCGGCAGCATCTGCAGCCTCATCTTTTTTGTCGCAACCGGCAATAAATAAACCAGATACAGCTAAGCTAATAGCAATGAAAAGGTGCGAGTGTTTCATGTAAAAAAACCTTAAATAGTGGGTCATCACAAGCAAATATTTGCTAGCTTGTTACGCTTAAGAATAATGGAAGTTTACAAATTATACGTACTTTAGCAATGATGAGTAAGGCACTTGTTTTAAATTTGTAAATATCCCTTGGCTCAGCCGATATCGACTTAGAATTATGACTGATAATCGTTATGCAACTATACATAACTACCTATTTTACCCTCTCATTTGGCAGTTTTTTTTGAGTATAAGCACGCATTACCAAAAACTTTGAGACTTTGATTTTTTGGATAATAAAACCCACCTAAATGCTGTAAAGATAGGTGGGGTGCTTGTTTGGAAGGTCGAAAAGAGGTGAAGATAGGTTGACCAATTGGGATATTTAAGCCAATTATGCGGCCTATTATATATTACAAGTGTAAAGTATAACAAACTTTAAATGGTGTTTATGAGCAAATAAAGTTATAACGGGGTTAATAAAGCCAATAAAAAAGCAGCAGCCCATCAGTTACTGGTAGGCTGCTGCTAAACCACGCGGGGATTAAGCGCCGGTTATATTTGTACCGGTTATATTTAAGTATAAAATGTCAATGGGTGACGCTAGGCCAAACGTGAGCTGGCAAGCTGAGTTAATTGCCACAGACCTTTGCGGTACTCATTATCGGGCAGCTGCGCTAAGGCTTGTTGGGCTAATCGGGTCTCCTCCAAAGCACGATTACGGCAATACTCTAAGGCGCCAGAGCCTTGTACTAATTTGATCAGGCTGGCGGCATCCTCAACTTTACCGGTCTGAACAGCGATACGCAGCTTATCGTAATCGGCAGCGTTACTTTGTTTTAGGAGACGCAGTGCTACGATGGTAGGTAGTGTGGGCTTACCTTCAGCCAAGTCATCGCCTAGGTTTTTGCCCATAACTTCGCTATCCCCACTATAATCAAGGACGTCATCGATAATCTGAAAGGCATTACCAAAATGCTGACCGAAGTCGCTAAAGGGCTGCATAAATTCAGGTTTATCTTGCAAGATAGCCACGCCCGCGGTTGCCATCATAAATAGCCGTGAGGTTTTGCCGTCAATGATGTTCATATAATCTGTTTCGGTGGCTTCAGGATTGTGCTGGTGTTGTAGCTGTAGCACTTCACCCTCAGCGATGTCACAGGTGCCATCTGAGAACAGCTGTAATAAAGGTAAGCTTTGAAAACCCACCAATAAGTTAAAGGCGCGGGCAATAAGATAGTCGCCCACTAAGACTGCAGTAGGATTATCCCAAGTGGCATTGGCAGTAGGGCGGCCACGACGCATGCCTGACTCATCAATCACATCATCATGGACTAAGGTCGCTGTGTGTAACATCTCGGTGATGGCAGCCAAATGCATCGCATCTTTAGACTGCTCATCTTTACACAGTCTTGAGCACAACAAGGTAATCAATGGACGCATGCGCTTACCGCCGGCATTAATCACATGCTGAGAGACATTCATTACCAGCTGTACTTTTGAATTTAAGCTACCAAAGACCTGCTTATCCATAATGGCGAAGTCATCGGCGATAATTTGCTGGATATCGGCATAATCGAGCGTTTCATCTTTAATAGTTTCATTTTTAATAACAGGGGTATCGGTTGAAGAGGGCGTGTTTGGTGTGGTCATATCATTGTCAACTGAAGTCAAAAAGAGGTGAGGCATAAGATAAGGCTAATATAGACAGTTAACTCATATAAAGGCCATTAACCTCTACACGATATAATAAAAGATAATTAGCTCAAGCCAACAGCACGTCACCTACAAATGCGTGATAGTTTATTGTGTTATATACTCAGGGTAAGATGGCCAATTTAAAGCACATGGCTTGCAGCGATCTTAAGTGGCGATATTGTAATATAGTTTTGTGTGCAGTAACGGTAAAATATCGTCTTAAGGTTGTGAGTTTGTCTTATTTACCCTTAATTATCTCAAGATGGCCATTGAAAGTGGCTCTTAAGCCAAAGTCAGTATAAAACAACATCATAACATAGGCTTAAATTGCAATCATCTATTGCAATTTAAGCCATAAATGCGTAGAATTCCGTCTTCATATTCAAAGCTTATGCAGTATTTGCTTTCATGACTCAATAAGGTTTGTGCTTAGTAGGCAGATCTTATAAAGCGTAAAAGTAAAATTGTTGCAAAGCTATTTTCTGTAACTTTCCCTGTCGTGTACGTAAATCAGGCAAAAGCTGAAGCGTTATTACAGACACCTTTTGGTATCTTGATAACCACGGCACACGGGTTAAACGGAGTCATAAGATGTACGCAGTTATTAAAAGTGGTGGTAAACAGCATCGTGTAAACGTTGATGAACTACTAAAAGTTGAGCTACTTAAAGCTGAAAAAGGCGAGACCATTAAAATTGAAGACGTATTAATGGTTGTTGATGGCGATGATTATAAAATTGGTCAGCCAGTTGTTGAAGGCGCAAGCGTTGAAGCTGAAGTAGTAGAGCACGGTCGCGGCAAAAAAATCCGTATCGTTAAGCACAAGCGTCGTAAGCATTATCACAAAGAGCAAGGCCACCGTCAGTGGTACACGCTTCTTAAAATCAAAGCGATTAATGTTTAATAGCTGGTAATCACCTTTACACTTATATAGTCAGTCACGTTAAGTAACATTAATTATTTTACAGTACTTATCGAAGTGCTTTAAGATGAACTGACTTATAGTAATAAAGTTTTATAAATTAGTCTCAGTAAGGAGATTTCTCATGGCACATAAAAAAGCCGCAGGTTCAACTCGTAACGGTCGTGACTCTAACCCAAAAATGCTTGGCGTAAAAGTATTTGGTGGTCAAGATGTTGTGGCAGGTAATATCATCGTTCGTCAACGTGGTACTGAATTCCACGCAGGCGCTGGCGTAGGCATGGGTCGTGACCATACTCTATTCGCTTTAACTGATGGTGTTGTTAAGTTCGACACTAAAGGTAAATTCAACCGTCGTTACGTTTCTGTTCAAGAAGCCTAAATAACGATCGCCTAATTATAAAGGTTTTGCCATTTTGTAGAACTTCTCTAATTAGGTTGCGAATTTATAGGGCAGTGCTTAGTTCACTACCCACAAAAAAGCTCTGATAGCAATATCAGAGCTTTTTTTTATTGTATAAATTCATCTGATAAATCAAGCGGATAGATCATACTGCATAAAAAATAACCACCAATTAGCACAACCTAAGTTAACAAAAAAGCCTTGTGTGTCACAAAATCGCGGATTGTCCAAAGCAAGTCATAACTGTGTAACAAGCCAGCAGTTTTATTTGCAAATTTCGTCTAGTCAGGTAATAAAAGAAATGGCACACTACCCATCAAGTTATACATCTTCTTGTATATAAGCTATCAATATAATAAAGACGGTGGTGATTTAACGTTGCTACGGTCATTACTTAACCCTTGCTTTAATTTTTGAAGGATAATTTACAACATGCAAAATTCAGTGAATCCTAAAAACAAAACAACAAAAATGATGAAAAATATGATGGGCACCGCGTTATCAGGTGCACTTATCTTTGGCATGCCGATGATGGCAGTGTCACAAGCAGCACAGGCGGCGACAGCAGCGGATAACTTAACTGCAGCCAAGCGTTTAAACGCGCTATTGGCTAATACTAAGAGCATGACGGCAAACTTCACTCAGACCACTAAAGGTGCCAATGGCGGCAAAAGTGGCCTCAGTGCAAAAAATGGTACTTTTTCAGGTAATATGAGTCTGCAACGCCCAAATAAATTCCGCTGGAACATCACCTCACCGTTTGAACAGCAAATCGTGACCGATGGTAGTGCCATGTGGGTATATGACAAGGACTTACAGCAAGCGACCCGTCAAAATGCCGATCAGCAATTGGGTAATACCCCAGCTTTACTGCTATCAGGCGACCCAAGTAAAATTGCCAGCAACTTTAAAATCACTCAGCCTGATGCCAAAAAGAACTATTATGTCCTTTATCCAAAAGCCAGCGGCAGTAACTTTAACAGTCTAGCAGTGAGCTTCAATGGTGGCAAACCCATTATGATGGTACTTAATGACTCTTTGGGCCAAGTGACCTCTATTAAATTTAGCAATGTAAAAGTTAACCCAAGCATTAATAGCAGCCAGTTTAAGTTTACACCGCCTAAAGGTGTCGACATTATTAATCAGTAAGGGAGTCGAAGAGACTCAGACAGTAGGCTGCTCATAGATCATTGACGTTTCTTACAGTCTGTTATTGATGACCTAATATTTTAAGTATACTTTTTTAAGTATAATTAAAGTTAAATTTAATAAAACCCGAGCTTAATGCTTGGGTTTTATTGGTTTTGAGTAAAGTGCTTTACATGGGGCGGCGTGCTTTAATATGGTCTGAGCATCAATCTAGTCTCAGCATGCTTCACTTCAGAGCGTATAAAGTTTAGATATGATAAACTTAACTTTTGGATACGTATTTTCGCTATGACATAGTGAAGGTTATTCGGTTTAAACAAACTTATTTTTAAATCATTAAGATACAGTAATTAGTGAGGTTTAAAGGGATAAGAGGATAGAGCAATCTGGGTGATTTTAATCCGTTTTTATTTGCTAACCTGCTGTCCACTTATCGCTTGGAGGTGAAGTGACCATGAATTCAAAAGTAAGCTGTGCTCCGCAAAAACGCTCAGAGCAAAAGCGTTCACGTGAGACCAAATGCAAAATCATTAAAGCGGCACTTGCTGAGTTTGCGTCTGCTGGGTTTGAGGGTGTATCAACCCGTGCCATTGCCAGTAGAGCGGGAGTGAATCATACGTTAATCACTCATCACTTCGGCACCAAAGAAGATCTGTGGAAAGCGGCAGCTGCTGCTATATTTGACACTTATCTAAGCGAGTCAGAAAAGTACCGACAAAGCCTTGGCCATCTTGAGCAAATTGAAGTGGTTCGAGAATTACTCAAGCATTATATTAACTTTAGTGCAGAATTTCCGGACTTTCATCGCTTTATGATTCAAGCCAATCATGGCGACTCTGAGTTATTAAATTGGTTCACTGATGAATATATCAGTCCTTATGCTGACTCTGAGTTAGATCTATTACAGCAGGCTCAAAAACTGGGCTTAATGCCAGAAGGGGATAGCTTGCACGTTCGATACTTATTTATAGGGGCAGTAAATTCTATATTCACCTTTGCCCTACAATTTAAGAGATTATCAGCAACAGACCCTTTTTCTAAGCAAGTAGTAGAGCGCCATGTGGAGTATGTGCTGTCACTATTTTCTGGAAAAAAGTTGTAAATAACGGCGATGCAGCTATTCTACAAGCCTTTAAGCCACAGCGCTTATCCATTTTTTGCAAATAAAATCAACCCTATCATAATAACGGCTATACCTGTAAGCCCGATAAAAGAAGGCATGGGATTGTTTAAAAATACCATGCCGCCTATCAAGGCAAAGATCACCTCGCTGGCCTGAGTGGCATCCACCCCCGCAACTTCACTGGAAGTTTGAGCCCGCTCACGCGCGAACAAGAACAGGCTAGTCGCAATCACTCCTGATAATAAAGCCACCACGAGTGTATTTGTTATTTGAAGCATGTCTGGTAACTTTGGCTGTACCACGGCAGCTAAAACAAACCAAAAAGGAGCGCTGCCTAGCGTCATTAGCCAAACCTTGTTAAAAGAGTTGCGCAGTAGCTTAGTATCTATGCTTGGAATAAGACTAATGGCTCGAGACAGCTTTGACTGCGGTAGCGGCTGCGACTCAATCACACAGTTGTTTTCATAAAAATAATCGGCCATATTTAGCGAGATAATTCTGGGCGCAAGTGTGGTCAGAGGCTGAAAGTCACTGTCCACTGACCAAAATTGTAGCTGGCTAATTTTTTGGGCTTGGTTGGCCCGTTGTGAGTTAATAACCCGAGCATTGTAAGAGGCCTGCCAGACCAATTGACTGCCTATGGGGTAACTAAAAGAGGCGATAAGGCAAGGCAGGGCGCCATAAAGCACAACATGAGATAACGGAATATCAATAATCATACCTGCCGGAGCGGACAGGGCTTCACTGAGATTCACTAGAATGACACCCAGTAAAAGCAGTGCAGCATAAGCAATAAGCTTTTTGTGAAAGCGGTGGCCAAAAGCCATAAGTACCAATAAGCTTGCCACAACAGTGAACATAAAGGTAGCAGCAACCACCCAGCCACTGACATGATCTGCGGCATAACATAGCCCAGCATAAAAAACACCAAAACCAATACTGCCGGTGAGTATCCAAAATATCCAGTGATCGGTAAACAGTCGCCAAAGCTCGCCAATACGCCTCATACCATGTTGAGCTGCGATGACAAGCGTCAAAATAAGCAAGGTAAATAAATAGCGTAAACTGGCGGACCAAAACCAATGTCCGCCAACATTGCTCATTAGCTCATTTAGAATATAAGTTGAGCTAAAAAATGCACTGGCGATTAAGGTAATAACAATCAGCCTGACCATAAGTAACTCCTTGTAGCTCGGCTGTAGTGGGTTGTTTATTTATTTGCCTTTGGCATCGGCCCAAATGATTTTGTGTAGCTGTAACTGAAGTCTTACTGGCAGGGCATCTGCCAATATCCATTCAGCAAGTTCTCGCGCTAAATTGGGCACATCTACTGCTGCCACATCGCCTTGAGCATCATCATGGACATTAAACATAGGGGAGAACCAGACAGTGCCCACCACTTTATCCAGATTGTGCTCGGCCAATTTTTGTTTGGACCAGTCGTAATCGCTGCGATTCATAATCACAAATTTTAGCTGATCGTGCTGGGTTAAGTACTCTAAGTTCGACCATAGATTCTTATCCGACTCACCGCTACTGGGCGTCTTAATATCCATCACCTTACTGACGGCAGCAGGCACGTCTGCCACTGATAAAGCGCCAGCAGTTTCTAAAGAAATCTCATAACCCTCATCAAGCAGCCTTTGCATCAGTGGTATGGCATTGGGCTGGGCTAGCGGCTCGCCACCGGTTAGACAGATGCGCTTACAAGGGTACTGAGCGATATCGGCCATAATCGCCTCTAAAGACAGACGCTCACCGCCTGTGAAAGAGTAGGTGGTGTCACAATACACGCAGCGCAATGGGCAGCCCGTTAGGCGTACAAATACTGTGGGTAGACCTGCGGTAAGCGCTTCACCCTGCAGGGAGTAGAAAATCTCAGTCATGCGTAAGCCGGCTTCTGGATCAGTAACAGGAATGGCTTGGCTACGCAGCGGTGTATTTTGAGTCATAATGTGTGCCTTGATGAAAGTGGCATGATTTAACAACAGCCAAATCACGCCATAAAGCGATGAATCGATAAAAATGAATAAAGGTGCTTAGAGTTATCTAAGCACCTTATCTAAATCCATGAGGCTAATTCTTTTCGTAAAGTAGGGGTAAACCCAACAGTTGTAACTGTCATTATCTGGCTGAAGTCAGTCAGTACCGCTCAGCAAGTATCGTTTAGGTATCAGGCATGAGGTATCAGGTATCTAAGCCATTAAGCCAGACGCAGTAGCTCATTAATGCTGGTTTTTGAACGGGTTTGTGCATCGACTTTTTTGACGATAACGGCACAATACAAGCTGTGTGAACCGTCTTTTGAGGGCAGGCTACCTGAGACTACCACAGAGCCGGCCGGTACGCGGCCATAAGTAATTTCGCCAGTTTCACGGTCATAAATCTTAGTGGATTGGCCGATATAAACACCCATTGAGATAACAGAGCCCTCTTCAACAATAACGCCTTCAACAATCTCAGAGCGAGCACCAATAAAGCAATTGTCTTCAATGATAGTAGGGTTGGCTTGTAGGGGTTCTAATACGCCACCAATGCCGACACCGCCTGATAAGTGTACGTTTTTACCGATTTGAGCGCATGAGCCCACTGTGGCCCAAGTATCAATCATCGCGCCCTCATCCACGTAAGCACCAATATTGGTATAGCTTGGCATTAATACCACGCCTTTGGCGATAAATGAGCCACGACGTGCTACCGCTGGTGGTACAACACGGACGCCGGCTTCAACGAATTGCTGCTCAGTCCAGTTAGCAAACTTAGTGGGAACTTTATCATAAAACTGTACGTGCTCACCGGTTTGCATAGGGTAGTTATCGTTCAAGCGAAAAGATAAAAGTACCGCTTTTTTGGCCCACTGATTAACGATCCATTCACCGTCTTTTTTTTCAGCGACACGTAGGCTACCGTTATCAAGTTGGTCTAGTACGCTATTTACCGCATCTTTTACCTCTTGTGGCATAGTCGCGGGGCTATATTCGGCACGTTTTTCAAAGGCTTGTTCAATAATTTGTTCTAATGACATAGGGGTTCCAAATAAAAGGGTTTAAGTGCAAAGCGTCCGATTAAACCGGAAAATAACGCTCAAGCTATTGTCGCTAATTTTTTGCTTATTAGCAAATCAGACCACTTAACAGTAGCGGTCAAAGTTTAAGACTGACTTATCTGTGTATTTAACCAACTTGCAAGCTCTGCATAGACGTCTTGCTTGTCTGTTTCATGCAGCGGCTCATGGCGCATGAGCGGATATATTTGACGACTTATCTTAGTGAAGCCTTGTTTTTTTAAGCGTTTGGTCAGTTTGCGAATACCTTTTCCCATATTGCCCACAGGATCATTTTCACCACTTACAAAAAACATAGGGAAATCATGGTCTATGGTTTCAGCCCAGTTTTTGTCAAGGCCGGTATCCATTAAGTTGAATAAAGTCCAAAATCCATTATTGGTAAAATAAAAACCACAAAGTGGATCATTTTCATATTCAGCAACCCCTTCAGGATTACGTGCCAGCCAAGCAAAGGGTGAGCTTGAGGATTTGTCTTTTAGTTGGGCATTAAACAGCTTAATCATTGCTGTTGCTAAAACGGGGTTGGGGCGTTTAGGCTGCAACTGATTGAGTACTTTGGCGATGGGTAATGCCACCTTAATTAAGGGGTTATAGTCACTGCTGCCCATGATTATGGCACCAGCAAATTCACTACTGTGCACTTGTAGCACATTGCGCACCACAAAAGAGCCCATAGAATGACCCATAATAAAATGGGGCACATCAGGATAATGAGACTTTAGCTGGTCAGCCATAATGACCGCATCTTTTAGCACGGTTTGTACCGGATATGACTTGGTAAAATACCCCAGCTCTTCGGCATTATTGATGCTGCGGCCATGACCCAACTGATCGTAGGTTAAAACGGCAATGTCTTGATCGGCCAAATATTTAGCAAATTTCTCATAACGACCGCTGTGCTCGGTCATACCATGGACTATTAATAAAGTGGCTTTGGCATTATTTTTAGGTGCATATAAAGTGTGATGTAGAGTATGCGCTTGATCTGAAGACAAAATGGTCTTAGCCATGGAAGGTCCTTATGAGTAGGCATTAATTTTGATCTGTTAAAAAGGTATTTATTTAGATGGTTATGATAGTTTTGGAGTCAACTCTAGCTTAATGCTATGAATGTGAGAGACTTTCTACCTATATTTGACGAATTTTTTGATAAACCGTATAAAAGATACTGTCTAGGTAGTCGGTTATGTGGATATTATAACTTAAATGGCGTGATTGCGTTATGCTGTCGTCTGCTTATCTGATGTATCGAAATGTTAGAATATATGATATAAATATTACTGATAAACAACAATGACAAGGATTGCACAATTTGTGTAATACGTTGATGGGTGATCTTCAGTTCACCTTTAGCCTAAAAAAAGGACATAATAATGACACAAAAACTATCTCTTCTCTCATTATCTAAAAAATCATTCATTGCTTCTGCTATTTTATTAGTAAGCTTGGGTATGAGTGCTTGCTCTAATCAGAAAAATGAGACTAAAGAACAGAGTACTGAATCGGCAGCAGAAACAGCTCCAGATAAGTTGCAGACCAAATTCGTCACAATTGCCACGGGGGGCGCCTCCGGACCTTATAATATTATCGGCACTTCACTTTCAGAAATCTATGCCAAGACCTTCGGTGTGAACTCCAAAACTCAGACCACAGGGGCTTCTGTAGAAAACATTAACCTTTTGTCTCAAGGCAAAGTAGACATGGCGTTCGTCATGAGTGACGTGGTAACAGATGCCATAGAAGGTGTTAATAACTTTAGCGCACCTGTGAGCAATATTCAGCAGATTGCTGTCTTATACCCCAACGTGATGCAGGTAGCTGCTGCAAAAAATTCAGGTATTAATACTATTGAAGATTTAAAAGGGAAACGTATTGCAGTGGGCGATCAAGGTTCAGGTACAGAAGTCAATGCCCGTACTCTTTTAGAAGAGTTCGGCATTACCTATGATGATATCACTGTTGATTACTTAAGCTTTGCAGAAGCTTCGGATGCTATGAAAGCGGGTAAGATCGATGCGGCCTTCTTTAATAGTGGTTTACCAAACTCTTCGATCATGGAGCTTGAGCAAGGGTTCGATTTGAAGATGGTCAGTGTTGATCAAGATAAGCTTAAAGAAATTATGACTCGTAAGCCGTATTTTAATACTTTTGAAATTCCAGCAGGCACTTACGGTAATGATAAGCCAGTACCAACCGTGGCTATTATGAACGCACTTTTGGTCAGTTCTGATTTATCAGAAGAAGATGGTTATAAGTTAACTAAAGCATTATTTGACAATCTAGACGGACTAAAAAATGCGCATCAGGCCGCCTCTGCGATTAGCTTAGCAGACGCTCAAAAAGGTATGGTTGCACCTATTCATCCAGGGGCTAAAAAGTTCTATGATGAGCAAGCAAGTAAATAATACAAGACATTGGTTGCTGATTGCAGGGGCAGTTGTATTATCAATTGCCTCTGCATTTTTTATTTTTTTTTGGCGTCAGAATGTCACTGAGGTTAGCACCCAAGGCAGAGTTTGCTACTTTACCGAGCCTGAATTTCAGCTGCGATGGATACATTCCGTTGAAAAACAAGGGTGGGAGGAGTGGTATCAAAATAAGTCTAATTATTTATTATTAACAAAAACATATTTTAAGGCTTTCGGGGCAGGTACGCCTTCTACTGAAGAGGTCGAAACACAAAGTAGACCAGGTTTTGTTGGATATAAAATTAACAGGAAGTTTACACAGCTCAATTGGGTCGTTTCTAGATTAACTAAAGGCGAACTGCATTACGCTGAGCACAATTTATTAATCTATCAATGGGTACCAGATTATTCAGAGGTGATTATTGCTCCAAAAAGCTATAGTGTGATTGATATATTAAAAAAGGATGATTGTCATGACTACTCACAAGGAAGCACAAAATAGTGAGCAGGTAAATAAGCAAATATTAGAAAAATATGATAGAGAGTCAATTACTCGTCATATAGCCGAAGGACCCATTAAGTACTTTATAGCAGCTATCTGCATTTTCTACTCATTATTTCATCTATATATTACTTTTAACCCAATGCCTGCGCTGCTTCAAAGAGCGGTACACGTGGGTGTCGGTTTTGGATTGATATTTCTAATTTTTCCAGCCAGTAAGTCGAGCAGTAGAGCAAAAGTAGCTTGGTATGACTGGATATGGATGCTGTTGTCATTATCTGGCATAGCGTATCTACTTTATGCTTATCAAGATATTGTAACCTCTAGAGGAGGGATGGCCAACCAAGTTGATATTATATTTTCTATTATTACCGTTATTTGTGTATTAGAAGGAAGTAGACGTATTACAGGTTGGATATTACCTATTTTAGCGAGTATCTTCTTAATCTACCCTTTTGTTAGCCATTTAGATTTTATGCCAGATAGGTTACTAACCCGGCCGTACGATATGGGAGATATATTTGGTCAGTTATTTCTAAAGACGGAAGGTTTGTATTCAACAGCCATTGGCGCCTCAGTCACCTTTATTTTCTTATTTATATTATTCGGTGCTTTTTTAGCAAGATCTGGCATGGGACAGCTGTTTAACGACTTAGCATTAGCTTTAGCTGGGCACAAGCAAGGTGGTCCGGCCAAAGTTGCTGTCCTCTCAAGCGGCTTTATGGGCAGTATTAATGGCTCAGCTTTATCCAATGTCGTAAGCACCGGGGCGTTTACTATCCCATTAATGAAGAAGGTGGGCTATCACAGAGATTTTGCTGGTGCAGTAGAAGCCAGTGCTTCAGTAGGAGGACAGATTTTACCACCCATTATGGGCGCAAGTGCTTTTATTATGGCAGAAACCACTGGTGTAAAATATGGCACAATTGCTTTAGCCGCTTTATTGCCTGCTGTACTTTATTATCTCGGAGTCATTGCTCAGGTTCATTTTAGAGCAGGGCGCCGCGATTTAAAGGGTATTGCTAAAGAGAGTTTACCTCGAATTAAGGAAGTGATGAAAGTTCGAGGTCATATGCTGTTACCTATCGTATTTTTAATTGTGCTGTTAATGAAAAATGTGCCTGTGGGTTATGCTGCTGCCTATACTATAGGATTTACTGTATTAATTAGTATGTTACGACCAGAGACACGTATGGGTATCAAAGACATCTTAGGTGCCTTAGAAGATGGAGCACGTCAATCTCTTGCAGTTATGGCGGCTTGTGCAGTAGTGGGTGTCATCATTGGGGTGGTCAGTTTAACCAGTTTTGGCACAGTAATGACCTCCTCTATTGTTACTTTAGGGGCAGGCTCGTTACTACTAACATTAATACTTACTATGTTAGCTTCTATGGTGCTAGGTATGGGGTTGCCTTCTATTCCTGCCTATATTATTACAGCCACGATGGCAGCGCCTGCCTTAGCAGGCTTTGATATTCCTATTTTATCGGCACACATGTTTGTGTTCTATTTCGGCATTTTTGCTAATATAACGCCGCCTGTGTGTTTAGCCGCATTTGCTGGTGCAGGTATAGCGGGCGGTGATCCGATGAAGACGGGCTTTCAATCTTTAAAGCTGGCGCTTGCTGGATTTATTGTGCCATTTATGTTTATTTATAATCCAACCATGCTAATGATTGACCCGACTGGTCTGGCTGTGACAGCCAAAGAGTTTCCATTGCCTCCAATAATGGATATTGCCATTGTCGCGTTGACTTCTATCACAGGGATTATTGGGCTTAGTGCCGCAGTTGAGGGTTACTTTAAAGGTTTGATGAACCCAGTTACACGTATAATTTTAGCGTCAGGTGCATTGCTTCTTATTTATCCTGAAACCATAACTGATATTATTGGTGGCGTGCTTGTATTTGGTATTATGGCGTTTAATATAAAAGCCAATAAGTCTAATAATAAGCCCATTGAGGTGACTACAATTTAGTTAGGTATAAATTGTCTTGGCTTGATAGTTATTGCAATATATTAAATAAAAGATCATAAAAAGGAGGCCCATGAGTTAGGCCTCCTTTTTATTTGATGGTATTTTACGAATTAAAATAGCGCTTAACAGCCAAGCTTACCCTCAGCTTCTAAAGCTTTTTTGCTGCGAATTGGGGCAGGGCAGTCTTCACCATAATACTGACGATCAGCAAAATAGCTTGAGCGAACCATAGGGCCGGCCCAAATGCTAAAGAAGCCGATTTTTTTGCCATAATCCATATAGCGCTGGAACTCATCAGGATGGACATAACGATCGACAGGGGCATGGTTTTTACTCGGCTGCAAGTACTGGCCAATGGTAATCATATCCACATCGTGTGCTTTTAGATCATCAAGTAGAGCGTATACTTCTTCTTCAGTTTCGCCTAGGCCAACCATAAAGCCGCATTTGGTAGCGATATCAGGACGACGCGCTTTATACTGTTTAAGTAAGTCTAGTGAGTGCTGATAATCTGAGCCCGGGCGGAACGCTTTGTACAAGCGAGGCACTGTTTCGATATTGTGGTTAAACACATCAGGCGCGGTTTCGGTTAACAAGTCTAATGCCACATCCATACGACCACGGAAATCTGGCACTAAGATTTCAATTAAGCAGTTTGGGCTTAACGCTTTTGACTCATTGATGACATCCACAAAATGCTGAGCGCCGCCATCTTTTAAATCATCACGGTCGACAGAAGTAATCACCGCATATTTAAGTCCCAAGCCTTGAATGGTCTCAGCAGTATGGCGAGGCTCATCTTTATCAAGCTCATTAGGACGACCGTGCGCCACATCACAAAATGGGCAGCGTCGGGTACAAATATCACCCATAATCATAAAGGTGGCGGTACCATCCCCAAAGCATTGCGGCAGGTTAGGGCAAGCGGCTTCCTCACAAACGGTGTACAGCTTTTGTTTTCGCAAGGTTTTTTTGATGCGATCGACCTCAGCAGGTGAAGACATCTTAACGCGAATCCAATCTGGTTTTTTAGGCGCTTCAACCGTTGGAATGACTTTAATTGGGATTCGAGCCACCTTGTCATAGCCACGTAGCTTTTCGCCTTTAATGGCTTTTTTTGGTTTAGGTGGTGCTTCCGGCACGAAGGTTTCTACTGTAGTTGTCATAATCAGCTTTTGTCCTAACCCTTGATAGTATTAGGGTTTGTTGGTGGGTCAAATTATAAAAATTATTGCGCTTATTATAGCAGATATTAGGTTAAACGCGGAGAATTCAACCCGATAACAACAGCAAAATAACCTTAAGTTAGTCAGCCTTAATTTTTAATTAAAGTGGATCTTGTAAGTCAATGCCAAGCTCGGTTAGGGCATCAATGGCGGCTCGGAACGCCTCTTGGGTGGTCGGCGCGCCGCAGTAAGGTAAGCTGTGCATGAGTACTTCACGGATTTCGGCAACGGTTGCGCCATTATTAATAGCACCTCGAACGTGACCCTTAAGCTCTTGCGGACTTCTTTGGGCAATTAAAAAAGCCAGGGTAATTAAGGAGCGATACTTACGCGGCAGTATGTCATCATCTTGCCAAGTGCTGCCCCAAGCATGTTCGATAATCCAGTCTTGAAGTGGCTGAGTGAACGGGGTGGCAGTCTCTAAAGAGCGTTTGACATGCGCTTTACCCATCACTTGGGTACGAACTTCTAGGCCGTTTTTATAAAGATCGCTTTTTGACATCACTGATACTCCTAAATCTACGGTTAAAAAAATATAAAAAACAAAATATAAAAAATATAAAAAACAGTGGGCTTCGCTGCGGACGGCCTAGATTTGTCAAAAATAAGCCGTTCTTTTTTGTGAGCAAGCTCAAGGTTTGGGGCATGATATGAATGACAATGGTCTCTTATTTTACTGTGCTTACCTAAAATTAATAGGGGCTATGCGTGCTCAATAGTGAGCTGCTGAGCGCTGAAATTATAATATGGGCTGTGCGCCTTGAACTATAGTAGGTATTTTTAAAATAAATATTGGATATGGCCTTAAAAAACCTAGCCTGTGACGTTTGGTGATTAACTTTTTGACCATTTTAGGCTATATTAGTGGCGAAAGTTAAACCCACCTGCAAGGTGCCGGAAGCCACCACAAAAATTTCACTATTGGCTATTTATAGTTATGCAAATTTATAGCTAAGCAAATCGACAATAGTGACCCATCCCAAGTGGAAGCAACCTAGCCTGCATAAAATAATGAAAGAGGACGCTTATTGTGTTAGACGCCTATCGTAAACATGTCGAAGAACGTGCCCAACTTGGTACAGTACCCCTACCACTATCTGAGCATCAGACTGCCGATTTAGTTGAGCTATTAAAAAACCCACCAGCCGGTGAAGAAGAGTTTTTGATGGACCTTTTGGTTAACCGTGTACCTGCCGGTGTTGACCAAGCAGCTTATGTAAAAGCGGCCTTTTTAGCAGCGATCGTAAAAGGCGAAGCAACCTCACCATTAATCACTAAGCAAAAAGCAGTAGATATCTTAGGCACTATGCAAGGCGGTTATAACGTATTGCCTTTAGTTGAAGCGCTAGATGATGCTGAAGTGGCTGAGAACGCAGCAGAAGCTCTAAAGAAAACCCTATTGGTATTCGATGCTTTCAATGATGTGACCGAAAAAGCAGAAGCGGGTAACGCTAAAGCCAAAGAAGTGGTTCAGTCATGGGCTGACGCTGAATGGTTCTTAAACCGTCCTGAAGTACCACAAAAATCGACTTATACGGCGTTCAAAGTAACGGGCGAAACTAACACAGATGATTTGTCTCCAGCACAGGATGCGTGGAGCCGTCCGGATATTCCACTTCACTCATTGGCTATGCACAAAAACTCTCGTGACGGCATCACTGCTGATGAAGAGGGCGTACGTGGTCCAATGAAGCAGATTGAAGCACTAAAAGAAAAAGGCTTCCCTCTAGCGTATGTGGGTGACGTTGTGGGTACCGGTTCTAGCCGTAAATCTGCTACCAACTCAGTACTTTGGTTAATGGGCGATGATATTCCTAACGTGCCAAACAAACGTGCTGGCGGTCTGGTATTGGGTGGCAAAATTGCGCCTATCTTCTATAACACGATGGAAGACTCAGGTGCACTACCGATTGAAAATGTAGCTGTTGATAACATCAATATGGGCGATGTATTTGATGTTTATCCTTATGAGGGTAAAATCACTAAGCATGACTCAGATGAAGTACTATCAACCTTCAAACTAAACTCAAATACCTTACTAGATGAAGTTCGTGCCGGTGGTCGTATTCCATTAATCGTGGGCCGCGCCTTAACCAACCGCGCTCGTGAATACATGGGTCTTGAGCATTCAGACGTATTTGCAAAACCTGAGCAGCCTGCGTCATCTGATAAAGGCTTTACTTTAGCTCAGAAGATGGTTGGTAAAGCATGTGGTATGGAAGGTGTACGTCCAGGTATGTACTGTGAGCCTAAGATGACCACGGTTGGTTCGCAAGATACCACTGGTCCTATGACTCGTGATGAGTTAAAAGACTTAGCTTGCTTAGGTTTCCAAGCAGATCTAGTGATGCAGTCTTTCTGTCACACAGCCGCTTATCCTAAGCCAGTTGACGTTGAAACTCAGCACACACTACCAGATTTCATCATGAACCGCGGCGGTGTCAGCTTACGTCCAGGTGACGGTATCATCCACTCATGGTTAAACCGTATGCTTCTTCCAGATACTGTTGGTACCGGTGGTGACTCGCATACTCGTTTCCCAATGGGTATCTCATTCCCAGCAGGTTCTGGCTTGGTAGCTTTCGCAGCAGCGACGGGTGTTATGCCACTAGATATGCCTGAGTCTGTCCGTGTTCGCTTCGTTGGTGAGCGTCAGCCTGGTATCACCCTACGTGACCTAGTACACGCGATCCCATTACAAGCGATCAAAGAAGGTTATTTAACCGTTGATAAGAAAGGTAAAATCAACGAGTTTAACGGCCGTATCTTAGAGATTGAAGGTCTAGAAGACTTAACGGTAGAGCAAGCGTTCGAACTATCAGACGCCTCAGCTGAGCGTAGTGCAGCGGGTTGTACCATCACTTTATCTGAAGAGTCAGTTACTGAGTACCTAAACTCAAACATCACGCTTCTTAAGTGGATGATTGCTGAAGGCTACGGCGATGCTCGTACGCTAAGCCGTCGTATCGAAGCGATGCACGAGTGGTTGAAGAACCCAAGCTTGATGCGTGCTGATGCTGATGCTGAATACGCCATCGATATGACCATCGATATGAGCCAAATCAAAGAGCCTGTACTGTGCTGCCCGAACGATCCAGATGATGCCAAGACTTTATCTGACGTCGCTGGCGACAAGATTGATGAAGTATTCATCGGTTCTTGTATGACCAACATCGGTCACTTCCGTGCGGCAGGTAAACTGCTACAAGAAGTACCAGCAGGTAGCCTGAAAACTCGTCTATGGATTGCACCACCCACTAAGATGGATGCACGCCAGCTAATGGAAGAGGGCTACTACAATACTTACGCACAAGCCGGCGCACGTACTGAGATGCCAGGTTGTTCGCTATGTATGGGTAACCAAGCACGTATTGCACCAAACTCTACAGCGGTATCTACCTCAACTCGTAACTT
The DNA here is from genome assembly GCF_904846585.1 of Psychrobacter sp. H7-1. Classification (NCBI taxonomy): domain Bacteria; kingdom Pseudomonadati; phylum Pseudomonadota; class Gammaproteobacteria; order Moraxellales; family Moraxellaceae; genus Psychrobacter; species Psychrobacter sp. H7-1. The sequence goes on along the minus strand of NZ_CAJHBH010000001.1, from coordinate 147,185 downwards.
CCCGAACCGTTTGGGCCAAGGCGCTAACGTATACCTAGCTTCAGCTGAGCTTGCGGCAGTTGCTGCGGTACTTGGTAAGCTGCCAACTAACGAAGAGTATCAGCAGTACGCTGGCATGCTAAACAGCATGGGCGGTGAAGTATATCGTTACATGAACTTCGACCGTATGGAAGAGTATACCGAAGAGGCGGATAAAATTAACGTGGCGCAATTGTCATAATATGACCTGAAAAACGCTTCGTTATTAAGCAAAACGTCGTTAAACAAAAAGGCCCCGTATCCTTAGGATGCGGGGCCTTTTTTTGCTCGTCTAGATAGCAGTTTTTTGTTTGCAGTGCCTCAATAGTGTGAACTGCCGCTCATCTAAGCATCCGCTTTAGACAGCAGAACTTAATAAGGGGAGTTGGCTTTAGCTGTAGCGGTTACAATTGCTGCTAGACGTATGAATGGCGGGTTCTATATACTGGCTTATGATAATAATTTACGTCAAATACTGGCCCAAAAAAGCACGCTAGCAATTATAAGCCCATCTACGCCAGTCAACCCAACTTGTTATAAAAAGAGAGCGATATGCAGTACGAGTTTTCAGAGGTGATTAACGGATTAAAACCCTCATTTATCCGCGAAATATTAAAGTTAACGGTTAAACCAGAGATTATCTCCTTCGCCGGTGGTTTACCAGATCCTACCTTGTTCCCACATCAGACCATCAAAGATGCCAGCAATGCCATGTTTGACCGCCAAGACAATGGTATCTTTCAGTATACCACCACTGAAGGTCACTTAGGCCTGCGCCAGTGGATTGCTAAGCGTTTCTCAGATGCTCATGATGTACAAGTCGATGCAGATCAAGTGATGATTGTGTCCGGCTCACAGCAAGCACTAGATTTATTTGGCAAAATCTATATCAACCCACAAGATGGCGTGGTAATGGAGGCGCCGACCTATCTTGGGGCAATCCAAGCTTTTCGTATGTACCAGCCTGAGTTTAAAGAAGTTGAACTGTTAGAGGATGGAATAGATACCGATCAGTTTCGCACTACCATGATGCAGTCAGACAGTAAGTTTTTTTATGGTATTCCAAACTTCCAAAACCCAACGGGTTTAACTTATTCTGCTGATAAGCGTCAGCAAGTGGCCGATATCTTACAAGATAGCGGCAAGCTGATGCTAGAAGATGACCCTTATGGCGCCTTATTGTTTGATGATCCAAATACTCAAGGTATGACTACTCGTCCGATTTATGCACTGGCCCCTGAGCATGTAGTGTATATGGGCTCGTTCTCTAAAGTATTTGTCCCCGGATTTAGATTGGGATGGGTAATTGCACCTAAGCCTGTGTTGGCTAAAATGGTCATCGCCAAGCAAGCAGCTGACTTGCACACTAACTCCTTTGTGCAGGAGCTGCTGTATCAGTATGTCACCACCAATGACTTAGATGCCCATATTGATGTCATTCGCCAGACCTATTCTGCTAAGAAATCATGCATGGTAGAGGCCATTCATACTTATTTAGGCGATGAGGTTGAGATGGCACCAGCCAATGGCGGTATGTTTATCTGGGTACGTGTACCGGGCGTGGCCGTGATGGATCTGCTTAAATATGCCATTGATAATAATGTCGCTTACGTGCCAGGTGAAGCCTTCTCATTGTCAGGAGAATATAAAGACTATATGCGTCTAAACTTCACAAGCTTAGATGATGAGCAGATTATTGAAGGAATTAAGCGCTTAAAAGCAGCACTGGATGCTTATCGTGCGGCTCAATAATATCGCAATAATCCATTGAGTCAGTCGTAATTTTGCAGGTGCAGACAGTAAAAAGTCACCGATTAATCGGTGACTTTTTTAACGGCTATTTTTACTGCTTTAGCTATCGCTTAACAGCTCGGTCAAGAATCACACGACTGATTATAAACCGGCTTACGCTTTTCGATAAAAGCCGTGATACCTTCGATGAAGTCATCCGTTTTGGCCAGTCTAGCTTGCTGATGCACTTCCATATCTAAGGCTTCATTAAGACCCATATAAGCGTGGGTGTTAAGCAGATGCTTCATAGTCTCTAATGCCTTGCTAGGCAGGGCGCATAGGCGATTGGCAAGCTTTAACACGGCATCATCCAGCTCATCGGCGCTGACCACGTCATTGACTAAATTTAAATCCGCCATGTCTTTGGCAGTAATCTTATCACCCAGCATGACAAGCTCAGTGGTCTTAGCTGGCCCCACCAGCTGATTTAATAAGTACACGCCGCCGGCATCTGGCACCAAGCCAATATGGACGAAGGCTTGGACAAATTTGGCATTGTCTGCTGTGATACGAAAGTCACAGGTTAAGGCCAAGTTCATACCCGCGCCTGCCACCGCACCTTCTAGCTTAGCAATAATAGGTTTATGGATTTTACGCAGCAGCAAACTTACTTCACCGGCACCGGTGACCATGGCTGCCAATTTATTTGAGAGCGTCTCTTTATCAAGGCCTTCAGAGATCATCTCTTTGATATCGCCGCCACTAGAGAAGTTGCCACCTGAGCCTTGTAAAATAATGACACGTACCTGCTCATCATTATTCGCCTCTTCTAGACTTTGTATGACAGCATTTTTTAGCGGGGTACTAAATGCGTTAAGGCTTTTTGGGTCGTTTAAGGTAAGGGTAGCAATGTGATTATCAACGCGATACAGCACGATATCTTGAGACTGGGTCATAAGCGACCTCCTGACGAATTTAAGAAAAAATAACGAGTCAGCCAAGTTTGGCAAACCAAATTTGTTGATGATAAATGGGCACTTACAAAGCCACTAAGGCTATGCTCAGTGCCCTAATGCAGCACTTATATGTTATACAGGTTTCTACTTAATCATACAAAAACAATTGGTTGCGTTCATAGCAAGATTTAGTTATTCGAGGTGGCCTTTTGTAACAGTTGTACGAATCGATCCACTTGAATCTCAGGTGTGGCCCAAGAGGTGACCAAGCGGGCGATACTAAAGCCGTTATCTAGCTGCTCCCATTCATAAAATTCGAAGTCATTTTTTAAGGTGGCAATCAGCGCCTGCGGCATAAGTGCAAATACTTGGTTACTTTGAGCAGGAACAAATAGCTCAATGCCACAAGATTGGATGCCTTCCGCTAACTTTTTGGCCATAGTGTTGGCATGATGGCACAGCTCAAGATATTTGTTGTCTTTTAACAATACCTCAAATTGTAACGCCAGAAGATAGCCTTTGGCCATTAAGCCGCCATGACGCTTTAGGTAAATATTAAAATCGGTGGCGATTTTTTTATTAGGAATGATCAAAATCTCACCGAACATAGCCCCCATCTTAGTGCCACCGAACCAAAATATATCGGTTAGCTGGGCATAATCAGCGATACTCATGTCCTTATCATTAGGATTAGCATGGCTACTGGCAATGGCAGCACCCAACCGTGCCCCATCCATAAATAGATACATATCATGCTTGCGGCAATAATCTGAGATGGCCTTAAGCTCATGATAACTATATACGGTACCAAGCTCTGTGGTGTTGGAGATATAGACGGCTTTGGCACGCACGACATGCGGCGTGAAACTGTGGCGAACTCGCACCTTATCTAAGGCCTCTATGGTCAATTTGCCATCTTTAGACTCCGCCAAAATAACTTTGTGTCCTGTCGCCTCAATAGCGCCGGCCTCATTGACCGCAATATGGCCGGTATCACAGGCAATGATGCCATCAATAGGGGTCAGCATGGCATCGATGCATACCAAGTTGGCCTGAGTGCCTGTGATACCAAAGTGAATGGCAATATCTGGATCAGACAGCTGTGCTTTTATTTGGTCGCGTACCCGCTCAGAGTACTCATCGAAGCCATAGCCTTTATGTTGTTGTAAGTGGGCATCGTGCATGGCAGTGATGATGTCAGGGTGGGCGCTTTCGCTATAATCGTTTAAAAAATGAAACATAACTTGGTTTTAAACTCTCTTAGATTAAGGTTTTGAACGTTAAAAACAAAAAGGAGCTACTAAACAATACGTTAAGTAGCTCAAGGAAAACCCATCAACACGATGAGTCAGATCTGTATAGGCGGCTAACGACTACTCATCATTTTCGAAGCTGGCATCGGCCATATAATGATCCGGCGTTAGATTAATAAAGCGAGTATATTGACCTTCAAAGGCAAGGCGAACGGTACCAATAGGGCCGTTACGCTGTTTGCCGATAATAATCTCTGCCACACCCTTTAAATCTGAGTTCTCATTATAAACCTCATCGCGATAGATGAAAGTAATTAAATCCGCATCTTGCTCAATGGCGCCTGATTCACGCAAGTCAGACATGATAGGGCGTTTATTAGGACGGTTCTCTAAGCTTCGGTTCAGCTGTGATAAGGCAATCACTGGGCAGTTTAATTCACGGGCTAAAGCTTTTAAGCTTCGAGAAATCTCAGAAATCTCTTCCACACGGTTGCCGCTTAAGCTGGGTACTTTCATCAATTGTAGATAATCAACCACCACCATACCCATTTTGCCATCATGGTTTTTGGCAATACGGCGACAACGTGACCGCAGCTCAGAGGGCGGAAGGGCGGTACTGTCATCGATGTATAGGTTTTTGTCTTGCAAATGGGTAATAGCATTCATCATGCGTGCCCATTCATCCTCATTCATTTGGGCAGAGCGCAGACTGGTTTGGTTAATCTGACCCCAAGAGGACAGCAAACGCATCACAATAGATTCAGCTGGCATCTCCATTGAGAACACCACCACGGGTAGGTTTTCGTGGAAAAGCACACCTTCGGCTAAGTTCATCGCAAAGGTAGTCTTACCCATAGAAGGACGGGCGGCGACGATAATAAGATCCCCAGGTTGTAGGCCTTGGGTCTTGTTGTTGAGCTCAGTAAAGGGGGTTTTAAGACCAATCATACCGTCTGGATTGTTTTTAAGCTCATCCATTTGTTCGACGACGTTGACCAGTACTGAGCCGATATCCACCGGGCCTCGCTGCTCAGCCCGCTTGTTGTGCTGCTCATTAATGGCGAAGATTTTAGACTCTACTGTGTCAAGAATTTCACTCACCCCGCGCTCACGTGGGTCATAGGCGAGTGCTAGCATCTCATTGCCAGTGGTTATTAATTGGCGTAAAGTAGACAGCTCACGCACCCGCTGTGCATAGGCAGTTAGGTTAAATAAGGTGCCGGGGCTTTGGGTTAAGATATCTGCCAGATAGCTTTCGCCGCCAGCTTGCTTGAGCAGTTTTTGGGAGCTTAGCCAGTCATGCACCATGACTGTGTCGTAAGGCTCATTAATTAATGCCAAATGCGAAATGGCGGCAAAAATATGCTGATGGCGGCCTGCGTAGAAGTCATCTTTTGAGACGATGTCAGAAATCTTATCAAAAGATTCCTCAATGCTCATTAAAGAGGCAATCAACGCTTTTTCGATATCAATATTATGGGGTGGCTGCTGGCTAAGTAGATCAGTTAAGCCAACATCATTGTTCTGTTGTGGGGCGGTTTTCTTTTTGCTATCGGCCATAATTTTCGGGTCTTTATCAGGGGGCTACAATATAAATAAGCTTGGCCATGTTGGGCTGGCAAGAAGCTAAGGGACAGTGAGGCTTTACGCAATAAACATTATAATTTTAATAGAAGATAGAGTGGTATATGGTGGGTATTGCTCTATATTTAAAGGGCTAAGCTAATATATGCTTTTGAGGCAGTAGGCTAGATTAACACAAGCCTTGATGACGGCACTGCTGTCTTTGCTGCTGTATATTAGGGCTAGAAGTTTATCACATTGAAGCTTGGTTCAGGCCAGATTTTGTTATCATAAAAGGGTTGCTATTTTAAAAAATGAGGCACAATTAACAATTGTTTTAGCCAAAAACCCACTCTAAATTTAATACCGCCACGGCTTAAAACCATCTGGCAGCATTTAACAGCAAATATAAAAACCATCACTATATGTCATCCATGCGATGACCATTAAGGCCACCTTTATGAGCACAACTTATCCGCTGACCAAAACCTCCTCTATCAATATCAAACCTAGCAGTGCCTCGTTGGTGGTTACCACAGGCGAGCCAGCGGGGATAGGGATGGACATCCTATTACAATTGGCCATGCAGCAAAAATTAGGCGAGCTGAGCTATCCGTTAATCGTGTTGGCTGATGAGTCCGCCTTACAGCAGCGCTTTGAGCTTATTTATGGTAGCGGTGTCTCTAAGCTAAGCGGGCCGCTTTGGCAGCGGATTGAGTCGGTAAATGACTTGCAGCAGATATCAGGGCAGACAAAAGGCAACGCTTTACCGCAGTTTTATTTGCTGCACGTGGGCTGTGCTGAGCCTGTGGTGGCCGGACAACTTAATGTCAATAACGCCGCCATGGTGGTTCAGCAGTTACAAATTGCGCATCAATGGGCAGCGTCAGGGGCTACCAGTGCCATTGTCACCGGGCCACTGCAAAAATCGGTGCTAATAGATGCCGGTATTACCTTAGAAGATGGCGGTATGTTCACCGGCCATACTGAGTTTTTTATGCAAAAAAGTGGCTGCCAAAAAGTGGTAATGATGCTGGCCAATAGTGCCATGAAAGTAGCCTTGGTCACCATTCATATGCCCCTAAGACAAGTGGCTGATGCCATAACGGCAGACAATGTGCGTCAGACAGTGCGCATTGTTTTGAATGATTTGCGCCAAAAGTTTGGCCTGCCAAATCCTAAGATTTTAGTCTGTGGCCTTAATCCACATGCAGGAGAAGACGGCCATCTGGGCACTGAGGAGATGGATATTATTAATCCGGTGCTGCGTGAGTTTCAGCAGCAAGGGGCGAATATTTCACTGGCCATGCCTGCAGATACTTTATTTACCACCCGTCACTTACAAGATTGTGATGCGTTGATTGCCATGTATCATGATCAAGGGTTGCCGGTGTTAAAGTCGCACGGCTTTGGAGATACGGTGAATTTAACTTTAGGCCTACCTTATATCCGTACCTCGGTGGATCATGGTACCGCACTTGATTTGGCAGGCAATTCGGCCACAAGTGATGTTCAGCCAAGTAGCAGCAGCTTGTGGCAAGCGCTTATCATGGCTGAGGCAATGGTCCACTCACAGCAGAAGTAAGCTGAGCTTTTTAGCCACAAGCTCACGCTTTAGCACTGCAAATTATGCTACACTAAATCCTTTTTTAATTGATAAATATCGACTTATGACGCAATCAGACACTACAAAACATCCGTTACACAATACCCTGCAGCGGGCAGCCAAGCACCAGCCTCGCAAACGCTTTGGGCAAAACTTCTTGCATGATGCCAGTATTATCAGTGAAATTGTTGACGCTATTGGGCTTAATCGTGATGATAACTTGGTTGAGATTGGACCAGGGATGGGCGCTTTAACTGAGCCGCTGCTAGAGCAAGTTGATGCGATGACCGTCATTGAGCTTGATCGTGACTTGGCAGGCAGTTTACGCATCCGTATTGGGGCCAACAGTCATCCAAATTTCACCATCGTGAATGCCAATGCGATGCAATTTGATTACCATAGCTTGTATGATGCTGACAGTGAAACTCCAAAAAAACTGCGTGTGGTCGGTAACTTGCCCTACAATATCTCAACGCCCTTGTTGTTCACCTTGCTTGAGTATGCCGATATTATTGAAGACATGCATTTTATGCTACAAAAAGAGGTGGTGGAGCGCATTACCGCAGAAGTGGGCAGTAAAATATATGGCCGTTTATCGGTAATCATGCAGTATTTTTGTGACACCCAATATTTATTAACGGTACCCAGAGGCGCCTTTAATCCGCCACCAAAAGTGACCAGTGCTGTGTTCCGTCTGCGCCCACATCAGGTGAAGCCGGTGCAAGCTGACGATGAAAAACTGTTCGCTTTGGTGGTGCGCGAAACCTTTAATCATCGCCGCAAAACCTTGCGTGCTATTTTTAAACAGTCCTCACTCATGCCCACGTTGACCGATGAGGATCTGGCGAGCATAGGCATTGATGGCAATGCGCGTCCTGAAACTTTGGATGTGAATGATTTTGTGGCGCTCAGTAACTTGGTGATTGCTAAGCAAGCAGAGCAAGAGCAGCTGTAGGCTGGCTGATAGATGCTTATCGTGTTTTATGTCCAATAAACAAAACAAGCGGTTCACAGAGTGTCTGCTATAAAAACTCACCTGCAATAAGAGTAAATACTATCAATTAATATAGAGTGATGCTATGAAGTACCGAGCCGAGTACGTAATCGGAGACCTACAAGGGTGTTATGCCGCTTATCTTGAGTTGTTAGATAAGATAGATTTTGACCCAAAGCAAGACAAGCTATGGTTTGTCGGCGATTTGGTGGCACGTGGCGAGGACTCATTGTCAACTTTGCGCCATGTCAAAAATCTGTGTGAGCAGGGCGCTGCTGCCACGGTACTGGGCAATCACGATATCAACTTAATTGCGGTTTGGCGTGGTTTTGCACCTTTAAAAAAGAAGGACAAAACTGAAGATATTATTAATGCACCTGATTGTGACGAGTTGTTAAATTGGCTGCGTCGCCAGCCGCTGCTGCTTTGTCCAAACGAGCACACAGTGATGGTGCATGCCGGTATCCCACCACACTGGAGTATCAAACAGGCCAAACGCTATGCCCGTGAAGTCGAAACGCAGCTGTCTAGTAGCTTGTTTCAATTAAACCGAGTGTTGCCTAAGCTTTATAGTGGTGAGGCCGATGAGTGGTCAGAGCACCTTAATGGCTTTACTCGTATTCGCGCCATTACCAACTACTTCACAAGAATGCGTCTGTGCAAAAAAGATGGTGCGCTTGAGTTTAACTTTAAGTCAAGCTTAACCGATGAGATGCCTGCTGATTTTCGGCCTTGGTTTGAGTGGCAAGTGCCACGTGAGCGTAAGATATTGTTCGGTCACTGGGCAGCGTTAAAGGCCGAGGTGGATTTGCCTAGTGCCAGAGCTTTAGATGGTGGCTGCGTGTGGGGCAATTGCTTGGTGGCTTATCGCTTAGAAGATGGCAAGATATTTAGTGCCTCTGAGCGCTGCCCTAAAGACTAGGGACTGCAGCACACAAGGGGTAAATGCCAGACCTAAGCTTATCTTTAGTCAATGACAGGCATAAAAAATACGATGTTATCTTAGTTGATAATATCGTATTTTTTTGACCAAAACACAGCTTAGGTCACTTAAGGCGCTGCTGAGTATTTACTGAGCAGTTAAGCCACCATCGACGATGAACTCTGATCCGGTGGAGTAACTAGAGTCATCGGAGGCTAAGAACAGTACCATGGCGCTGACCTCTTCAGGCTGAGCCACCCGTTTTAGAGGGATGCTTTTTGCGAAATTCTCTACGGCTGTCTTGGTGTCGCCTTGCATAATCATAGGGGTGGCAATCACTCCAGGATGCACGGAGTTGACTCGGATGCCATACTGCGCCAGCTCTAAAGCGGCCGCCTTACTCATACCGCGCACGGCAAACTTAGAGTCGGTATAGCCGATAGCACCACCGACCAATCCATTAATAGAAGAGATGTTAATAATAGAGCCATGCTCGCTCTTTTTCATTGAAGGTACCACAGATTTCATACCTAAAAATACCGAGACTTGGTTGATCTCAAGAATACGGCGGTATTCATCTAATGAGGTGTCTAATAGCGACTTTGCCATAGTAATACCGGCATTATTAACCAAGACATCAACGGGGCCAAAATGCGCTTCTGTGGTGCTCACAACGTGCTGCCAATCCTCTTCATCGGTCACATCATGCTTAATAAATAGTGCCTTATCACCAAGCTTAGCGGCCAATGCTTGCCCTTTTTCGGCATTAATATCGGTGAGAACCACTTTTGCGCCCTCTGTCAGACACAGGCGAGCATGGGTCTCGCCCATACCTTGTGCTGCACCAGTAATAATAATAACTTTGTCTTGTAAACGGGCCATCTTGCCCTCCCTTTTTTATAGTGAATTTATGCTGGGTGTCATCGCTAAAGACACACAGTATCGCATGGTGTCTTATGTGACGGATCATAGAAGATGTTTTACACCCAATAGGTCAGACTATAGTAGCCCAAGCAGCACAAGGTATTGTGTAGGGTTTGTAGGACATAAATAACCACAGTTAGCAGTGATACTCATGCCCCCAAACTTGCGAATTACTCAGGCAGTTTGGGAGGGTTTTTGGGCTTAGGTAAGGGCGTTTTGGCATTTTTGGTTTTGTCCTGTTTTTCTGGGGCAGCAGGGTCTATATCTTCGGTCTCGCCAATAGGCGTCATAACCTCTGTGACCTCGCCTAAGCTTTCTGCGCTCACCAGTTCAAACTCAGCATCATCAAGTACCACCACTTTTTTGTCAATTGTGGGCGGCTGATCACCGATATGATCCAGCTTTTGTTGGAACTCATTTTTTTGAGCGGCTTCCTCTAAGCGCTTGGCATCGATACCGACGCCCTCAGGCATGATGCGTACACTTGACAGACGACGCACGGCGAAGTGTTTGGGAAATAGCTTGTTTTTTTGAGTCTTATTGGTATCTTCATGAATCATATAGCCTTGGCTGTCGATTTTGGCATATTTCATCGGCTCAGGACGCGGTAAAAAGAAATCACGGGGCTGGGTAAACAGATGGGTATACATCAGCTTACTTAGCGTCTTCCACTCGACCACTTCAACGCCTTTAGAGCGTAAGGCCACAATCATAGCCAGCGAGAAACTGACCAATAAGTTGGTAATACCGATTAAAACCACCCCAAGTAGTGAAATGATCACCAGACCAAACCCAAAGTCATCGGCTGGAATATTGAACATTCCGTGTGAGAAGTTAGCTGATGCAAAGGCAATATGGCGAATATCAAGCGGCATACCAAAGATAAAGCCGACGGTGGCAGTACTGCCTAAAAACACACCAAATAAGAAATTGCCCATAATGGCGCCTAAGTTGTTTTCGACAAAAACCCCTAAGCGCTCAACTGAGTGTTTTGGCAAAAACTTAAGCAATAACTTATGACGGCTGATACGCTCACCGATATTGTTAAATAAAGCCAAATTGTCATAATAACCGGCGATCAGGCCGGACATAAATAAGAACACCCCAGCGATGGCAGCATGAAAAATAGCTAAGGAATGAAAAGGGTCTAAATCATGCAATAAGTGTTCTGCCTTATCGCCACCAATCATCGGCTCACCACTGACTTGTAGCCAAACAAAGGAGATAATGAGCGCCAGTGGCATGGCAATAAGGACGTTACCCATGATGGCGATAAATTGGGTACGTATGATGTCAACCATCAGCTCTGATAGCTTGGCCAATTGATGCGACTTCTTGCCCGAGCTGTCAGAGATGGTAGAGGCAATAGCGGCTGCGGTCATGGCAGGCTGCTTGGTAGCCACCGTACCGTGAATAATATGAATAAACACGAAGCCGAGGCCGTAAATCATACTGTTCACAAAAGCTCGGCTCATAGGCGCCAAATCTAGGTCGTAAGACAGGATTTTTATGGTGGCCATAAAGGCAATGATAAAGCCCCCAACCGCCGCCATCTTAAACATTTTTTTATAACCGGATTTGTCGGTGCTGATGTAGTGCTCACCGACACGACCCGAATTTTCAGTGATTTTGCGTGACAATAGCTTGGTGTTGTTATTGATTAAATAACCAATGCTGTAGCGGCGTTTGACACTGACGATAATGGCTTGTGCCAGCTCAATGATGGCGCGGTCACGATTTTTGTGATTATCAGCGAGCAGCTCACTTAAGATGCGCATTCTTTTTAGGCTTTGCTCAAGGCGCAGCAGCATATTGGTCAAGCGAATTGAGATACCTGTCTTATAAATACGCTTACGTACCGTACTCACGATATTATCGCACTGCTCAAGCATCACCAATAGTGGGGCAGGGTCAATTTGCTGCCGCGGTGTCACATCTTTGTAGTTGTCTAATTGATGCGCTTCTCGATACTCATTGGCAAACAATACCGCCTCTTGGTTTTGTGCCACAAAGGCAGCAGAATAGTCGAGCATCTGCGGATAGGCCTTCATTAAATCAGGGTGCAGGCCTATGCCACTCACGCGGTAAGATAAAATGACCATGGCATTTAAGATATTGTTTTTTGCGGTAGCAACCAAGTCAGAGTGTGCGTCATCGACCATCACCAAGTCGACCAGCTCATCCCATAGCCGGCTGTCGATGCTGGCAAGCCAACGCTCATCGTGTTTGCCATCGAATAAATAAGCCACAAGCTCAACAATAGAATCATCTTCTGGAAGCAGGGGCACAAAGCGGTGGCCAATTAAGCGCATAAGGCTATTGGAGAAGGTTTGATCTGATAAGATACCAGTATCGGTAAATAGCGACATGCGGTGGTATTTATTTAGTAAGGTCAACACGAATATGGCCAAGCCATTGGCGTATTCTGGATGCTTACGTAGCAGCTCATTCAGCGCTCGAATCTGGTCATTAATACAGGCTGGGTTGTCTTTATATTCGGTCTCTGATACTCGCAAAGTATCAATTAATCTTTTGAGCACATAAGGCTCAGGGGTGTCGCTTAGTGCATTTATTTTATGCAAAATATCTTTTAATTCTGCCACTTAGTTACCCTTATTCGATCAGATAGAGTGAAGGTATCTTAAAGTCCTAAAAATTACAATAACTTTAATGACATATAGCCCGTCGCAACCCGCTAAATCAACAAACTTATTGCAACTTTTTATTACCAAAAAAACCGCAACACACTACGACAAAAAAGACAGCTACGAGAGCTGTCTTCTTGCTAATTTGAGGGTTAATTATAGCTTATTTTAAGAAAATTAAAGCTGTATTAAATAATTAGCTAATATTTTGTTCAAAATAGTCTAAGTCAAAGTCCATGATAGGATCGCTGCCCGTTTTTACCATATCTGCGTGTGCTTTGATACGTGGCAAGATACGGCCGACAAAATAGGTGGCCAGTTTTAGCTTGTTGGCGTAGAACTCACCTTCTTTGTCATGAGCAGCTTCAACCATCATAGCAAACATAAAGGCGTAGCACAGATAACCCATAGCGTGTAGATAGTCTACCGCACAGCCGTTGATTTCGCTCTTACGCGTGCTAATGTTGGTCAGTACTGTCTTAGTTAGCTCTTCAATGGTTTCAGCAGCATTTAGCGTGGCTTGCTTGATTTCGTGGTCAGCTTTCATGTTGGCCACAAAGTCACGGATTTCGGCTAAGAAATTCTCAAGATACTGACCGTTGTTGCGCGCAATCTTACGACCTAATAAATCCAGAGCCTGAATACCGTTAGCACCCTCGTAGATTTGAGAGATACGGGTATCACGGACAATCTGTTCCATGCCCCATTCACGAATATAACCATGACCACCAAATACTTGCTGGCAATCTACCGTAGCCTCTAACGCTTTGTCAGTTAAGAAAGCTTTAGCGATAGGGGTTAATAAGGCAACGCGCGCTGCGGCTGCTTTGGCATTTTCAGGGTCAATGCTAAATTTAGATTCATCCAACTGTTTTGCGACATACATGGCAAAGCAGCGTGACGCTTCAGCATTAGCACGTGCATTTAACAACATACGGCGGACATCTGCATGGTGAATAATCGCATCAGCAGGCTTCTCAGGGCTTTGGATTTGAGTGTCACTACGACCTTGGCCACGATCTAGAGCATAAGCTGCTGCATTTTGATAGGCAAGCTCAGTGCCACCTAAGCCTTGTAAGCCCATAGTCACACGCTCATAGTTCATCATAACGAACATAGAGGCAAGGCCTGTGTTTTCTTCACCAACCATCCAGCCTTTAGCGCCATCAAAGTTCATCACACAAGTGGCTGAGCCTTTGATACCCATTTTGTGTTCGATAGAGCCTGCGGCCAATGCGTTACGCTCACCCAAGCTACCGTCTGCATTCACAATGAATTTAGGCACGACGAATAAAGAGATGCCTTTAGACCCTTCTGGGGCATTGGGGGTTTTGGCCAATACTAAGTGGATGATGTTCTCAGTAAGGTCATGCTCACCGCCTGTAATGAAGATTTTGGTACCAGAGATAGCGTAGCTGCCATCCTCATTAGGGGTAGCTTTGGTCTTGATGATGCCCAAGTCAGTACCAGCATGCGGCTCAGTTAAGCACATCGTGCCGGCCCATTGGCCTGAGTACATTTTTTCAAGATAGGTTTGCTTTTGTTCTTCAGAAGCTGATGCTAATAGACAAAGGGTTGCACCAACAGATAAGTTAGGATAAAGAGCGAAAGCTTGGTTGACGGTGAAAACCATTTCTTCAGTTAACATGGTCACCATTTTAGGGAAGCCTTGACCGCCGTATTCAGGGTCACCGCCCAGACCAATCCAGCCGGCTTCTGCATACTGCTTAAAAGCATCTTTGAAGCCGGTAGGTGTGGTAACCACGCCATCACCTTGGTAAGTAGCACCTTCTTCATCACCGGTGCGATTAAGCGGCAACAATACGTTTTTTGTTAGCTTAGCCATCTCCTCTAGCACCATGTTGACAGTATCCATATCAACGTGAGCTAGGTTTTCGTTCGCTTGCCAAAATTTTTCAACGTCAAAAACGTCGTTTAGCATAAAACGCATTTCATCTAAGGGGGGATTATAAATAGCCATAAAAAGTCCTTTAATATTTTTAGAATTGTACTGAGCTAAGTTTAGCTTATAACAAAGCTTGAATACGGTTTGGTCACTTATAGATACAAATTTTTGTACAGTCAGCTTTGACAGACCGACTTTTAAGAGTCGCTGATGTTGTAGTACAGAGAGCAGCACATAGACTGATACCGATAGGGCGGGCAAAATAAGTGCTACTGTCTCAAGAGTAGCACTTATTGGCCTAGCTATATAGCGGCTATGAGTACCTAATCATAGAAGTAGTTTATTAAAAAACAAACTGATCCACATCCATGCTCATGTAAGGCTCAGCGCCTGACTCGATACGGGCTACGTAAGTGCGAGTGCGTGGTAATAACTTGCTGTAGTAGAAGTGAGCGGTTTTGATTTTCGCATCATAAAAACCGGTTTCTGTGGTGCCATCAGCTAATGCTTTTTGAGACACAGCAACCATACGTGCCCATAAGTAAGCTAGGGTCACATAGCCACTGAAGTACATGTAGTCTACGGCAGCGGCACCTACTGAATCTGGGTTTTTGGTCGCTTGCTCACCAATACGAGCCGTTAATTCAGCCCACTCAGTATTTAGCTTTTCAAGAGGGGCAATGAATTCAGCCATCGCTTCATTGTCTTGATGTTCTTGACAGAATTTATGGATAACTTTGGTAAAGTTGGCCAGCATCTTACCTTGTGAGCCCAATACTTTACGGCCCAATAGGTCTAAAGATTGGATTTCAGTGGTGCCTTCATATAAGCATGCAATACGGGTATCACGTACGTTTTGCTCCATACCCCATTCGCGGATAAAGCCATGACCACCATATACTTGAACGCCATGGTTGGCAGCTTCATAGCCAGTTTCTGTTAAGAATGCTTTGGCAATTGGCGTCAATAAAGACAGCATTTGATCCGCGTACTGCTGCTCTTCGCCTGTGCCTTTGGCCACAGTATCAGCAAACATGGCCAAATAATAAACTAAGGCGCGTCCACCTTCAGCGAAGGCTTTTTCGGTCAATAGCATGTTGCGAACAGCCGGATGCACGATAATAGGATCGGCTACTTTCTCTGGCGCTTTAGCACCAGATAGTGAACGCATGGCCAGACGCTCTTTGGCATATTCTAGCGAGCCTTGGAATGCCACTTCTGATGCAGTCAGACCTTGAACGGCGGTACCGATACGCGCCACGTTCATAAAGGTAAACATACAGTTTAGGCCACGGTTTTCTGGGCCAATTAAGTAACCGGTCGCACCATCGAAGTTCATCACACAGGTGGCAGAAGCTTTGATACCCATTTTGTGTTCAATTGAGCCACAAGTGACTTGGTTGCACTCCGCTAAGCTGCCGTCAGCGTTAACGTTCACTTTTGGTACGATAAATAGTGAGATGCCTTTGGTGCCTTCAGGGGCGCCTGGTAAACGGGCCAATACAATATGAATGATGTTATCAGTCATATCATGCTCACCGGCTGAGATGAAGATTTTTTGACCGGTAATGGCATAAGTACCATCGCCTTTAGGTTCTGCTTTTGTACGGATAATACCTAAGTCAGAGCCGGCATGCGCTTCGGTGAGACACATGGTGCCTGACCATTCACCGGTGACCATTTTTTCTAAGTAAATGGCTTTTTGCTCATCCGTACCGTGGTGCTCAAGTGTGGCAATCGCGCCATGAGATAGGCCAGGATACATTGAGAATGACCAGTTGGCTGAGCCCATGATTTCGTTAACCACAGTACCTAAGGAGAACGGCATGCCTTGACCGCCAAATTCTTCTTCAGCAGCAAGCGCTGCAAAGCCTAGCTCACAGTATTGTTTATAAGCTTCTTTAAAGCCTTTAGGTGTAGTTACCTCGCCATTGTTGAATTGACAACCTTCTTCGTCACCGCTGCGGTTTAAAGGGGCAATTTCGTTTTCAGCAAAGCTGGCAGCCGCTTCAATATAACTGTCAATAATGTCACGCTCTACCTCTTGGTATGGCGCTAAGCTTTGGTAATGTGCAGTGCTGTCTAAAAGCTCATGTAAAACAAACTGCATGTCACGAAGAGGGGCTTTATATTGCATGAGGCTATCCTTAAATGATAATAGTTTGGTTGAAAACCTAGAGGTTTAGACTGAACAAATCATATTGTTTGCACTAACGCTTTGGCTTATCTGACCAGCGGGCACTTAAATAAGTACAGTTGAAGACCGGGTAGGTATATCAATAAAAAATGATTTGGGGTACAAGCTATATAATTTGTTAACTATCAATGTCAGCAGCCACAGATAGGCAGAGACAAAATTATAAGTAAAGACTATAACTGCTAAATATAAGCTATGGCTATCGCTATCACTGATAAAAACTTTTCAGGTAAAAGATAGATGCTAAGCCGTTATTTTACAAGCAGTTGCACAGACTTATGGGTCACAAAAAATATATTGAATTAGCCATCGAATGGTTTTTACATCCAAAAAAACAGTAAATTCTGTATATAAAAACAGGGGTGAGCACCTGTTTTGACCCCGTCTTATTAAGCGGCGAGGCCAAATGCAGCAATGAAATATAGAAGTGTCAGGATAAGAATAAGGATAGGAATAGGGCGGGATAATGAGCAGTAAGACTGAGCAGAAGTGACAAAGAAAACCAATAGAGCTGTGATAAATAGGCCACTATTGTCGAAGCGACAGCAAGTCACTTAAAGTTAGCTCTGCAAGTTAGTTCTGGGCGGCGTTGGTACTGATGTACATCAACGTGGCCAGTGCCACCACAGGAGCAGTCTCGGTGCGTAGGACACGGTTGCCCAGCTGCCACGGCAAGTAGCCGGTATTGCGTGCCAATTGATATTCAGCCTCAGATAAGCCGCCTTCTGCGCCAATGAGAATGTCAAAGCGGGGGAGGCAGGCTGCCGTAGAGTCAGGGTTAGTGCCCTTTATATTAGCCGAGGCAAAGTGATCGGTTATTTGAGCGTTAACATCTAGGGTTTGTTGTTCTTGTTGACTGGGCACCGCCAATACCAAAGGTAGGATAGGCTGCTGTAGATACGACTGATAATAGTCTGCGTCATATAAGTGCTGCACCATGTGATGTACCGCACCCATCTCACCTTGAAGCCACTGCTCAATACTCAGTGGAGACAGGATTAAGGTGGGGCGATTGAGCCGGCACTGCTCACTGGCGGATAACGCCACTTGCTGCCAGTGACTGAGCTTTTTGTCCACCTGATTGGCTTTGAGGCGTACTTCGCCATGCTGGCTGGTCAGTAGCTGAATGGTGGTTGCCCCAAGTTCAGTGGCTTTTTGAATGGCATAATCCATTCTATCCCCACGGCTCATGACCAAGGCTATGGTGCTATGATAGTTGCAAGTATTTTCAGCAGTATCTTGATGGATAATCTTGACTGTGGCTGATTTTTTATCAATGCTTTCAAGCTCAACCAAGCTTTGACCACCAAGCCCGTCAAATATCCAGCTTTGCTCACCAACTTTGGCACGTAGCACTCGGCACCAATGGTGATAAATGTCATCGGTTAAGCATAGTGAGTCGCCTAATGGCCGTTGATGCAAAGCCTCAATAGATGCGGTATGGTGCAAGCTTGAGTTGTAAAAAAAACGACGCATTTGATTAAGCCTGTGTGCTGACAGAAGATAGCCCTAAAGATTCAACGAGACGCTTATTGGGTTCCACTCGGTTCATACTATAAAAATGAAGGGCAGGAACGCCTTCAGAGATTAAGATTTCGCATAAGCGGTGTACCACCTCAAAGCCAAATTCACGAATGGCCTTGCGGTCATCGCCATAGTCAGCCAATTGCTTACGAATATAGCGAGGGATATCAGCGCCGCAGCTGTCAGCAAAGCGAATCAGATTGCTGGCGTTAATGATGGGCATGATGCCGGCCACAAGGTTGTGTTTGTCAGTATCTACGCCGCGCTTTTCTAGCGCATCACGTAGGTATAAATAGCTCTCAGCGTTATAAAAAAACTGAGTAATGGCTGAGTTTGCGCCTGCATTAAATTTATTCACCAAGTTTTGAATGTCAAAGTCGAAGCTTTTGGCTTGAGGATGCATTTCGGGATAAGCGGCAACTTCAATATGAAAATGGTCAGCACTGTGTTCACGGATATGACGCACTAAGTCTACTGCAAAAGGCAGCTCACCCATGCCCACTTGGCCAGAAGGCAAATCACCGCGTAGCGCAACCATACGGTTGATGCCGATGGATTTATAGAAGTCTAATAACTCTGAGATCTGTACTTTGTCATCACCAATACAGGAGATGTGCGGGGCAATAGGCGTGTTGGCGCGATTTTGTAGCGTCTCTACGATACCTAAGGTACGGTTACGCGTGGTACCGCCAGCACCATAGGTGACTGAAAAGTAACTGGGCGCCAATTCATTTAAAGCATCAAAAGTTTGGCAGAGCTTTTCTACGCCCTCACTGGTCTTGGTGGGGAAAAACTCAAACGAGAATCTTGGCTTATTCATGTCCTGTCCTTGATAAAAAATATACAGCGCCTTAATAAAATAAAGAGGGCCTTAATAAGAGGCTGAGAAATTATTCATTTCTCAGCCCTTAATGTAACCCGTCTACTGTCTAACGCTAAATACTAAAAAGGTTTAAGGTTAGTACTTATAGTCATCAGCTTTAAATGGACCTTCAACCGGCACACCTAGATACTCTGCTTGCTCTGGGGTTAGTTGGGTCATAACGCCATTGAAGCCAGCTACCATAGCGGCGGCTACTTCCTCATCAAGTTTTTTTGGTAATACTTTTACGTATAGACCCTTAGCGCGCTCATCAGCGGGTAGCTCAGAGAATTTTTCTTGGTGTAAGTACATTTGAGCCAAGACTTGGTTGGCAAATGAGCCGTCCATGACACGTGATGGGTGACCGGTGGCGTTACCTAGGTTTACTAGGCGGCCTTCTGCCAATAAGATGAGGTAATCGCTTTGATCTTCTGAGCGATACACTTGGTGAACTTGTGGTTTGATTTCTACCCAGTTCCAAGTATCACGCATGAACTGAGTGTCAATTTCAGTGTCGAAATGACCGATATTACAGACCACAGCGCCTGATTTTAGAGCAGCAAGCATGTGCTTATCACACACATGATAGTTACCTGTCGTGGTGACAATAAGGTCGGTGTCTTGTAATAGGCGAGTGTTGATGCCTTCTGCTGAATCAGTGTTTTTACCATCAATATAGGGAGATACTAACTCATAGCCGTCCATACAGGCCTGCATAGCACAGATAGGGTCTACTTCTGAGACACGTACAATCATGCCTTCTTGACGTAAGCTTTGCGCTGAGCCTTTACCCACATCGCCATAGCCGATTACCAGAGCACGGCGGCCGGCAAGTAACATATCAGTGGCACGTTTGATGGCATCGTTTAAGCTATGACGGCAACCATATTTGTTGTCGTTTTTAGACTTAGTAACCGCATCGTTTACGTTAATGGCAGGTACTTTTAGAGTGCCTTTATTAAGCATATCGATTAGGCGATGTACCCCAGTGGTGGTCTCTTCTGAGATACCATTGATGGTCTCAAGCATTTGTGGGTAGTCGTTGTGAATCAGCGCTGTTAGGTCACCGCCATCATCTAAGATTAAGTTGGCATCCCAAAGCTGGCCGCTGTCTTCACCGCCGACAAATAATTGTTGACGTAAGCACCACTCGTACTCTTCTTCAGTTTCGCCTTTCCAAGCGAATACCGGTACGCCGCTGGCCGCAATAGCCGCTGCTGCATGGTCTTGAGTTGAGAAGATATTACATGATGTCCAGCGTACTTCAGCACCTAGAGCGACTAAAGTTTCGATCAGTACGGCGGTTTGGATGGTCATATGAATACAACCAAGAATCTTGGCACCTGCTAGAGGCTGTGCTTCGCTGTAGCGCTTGCGTAGGCCCATTAAGGCTGGCATTTCAGCTTCAGCTAAAGCAATCTCACGGCGGCCGTAATCGGCTAGGCTGATATCGGCGACTTTATAGTCATGGAAGTTTTCTAAATTGGTTTTTGAATCGACGTTAGACACTGCGTCCATCTCGAGCTCCTTGGTAGAAAATAAAAAAATTAAGGGGAAGAAAACGCAGGTGTCGTTGTTTGCCAATAGCAACCAAAGCGTATGAATTTAGTAAAATCAGCTTAATCTATTGCGAACGCAGGGTCAGCAGCAGAATACTGGTTTATCAATTCAATCTATTTTTGTAACGCTATTTAATAAGGGCTAACCGAGCCTGACAGTAAAGCTTAACCAACAATAAAATACATGCTATACTATATCGCTTGATTTTGCTGAACCGACGCAACACCTCTCGGCAGCTGCCTATTGTAATGGAAATGAGGCTCAAAGTCATCTGCTGTGTTAGCATTAATGATGTGCCTTGAGCGTGATTTATTTTCAATAAAGAGCATCCAATTAGGCGTCAAGATAAGTAGGTCCACTTACAAACTTTAAGTAAAAATTACAGAATCTCTATTAAAAGGTAACTTTTGGGGGATGACTTTAATTGTAAAAAAGTGTTTAATAGGCGCATATTGATACGAAAACCTCAATAGGGTGTCTCATGGACGAGCAACTTAAGTGATTTATATAGAACTGTGCATTGTATTTAAATTTGATATTTGAATTTGCACAGATCCAATATAGATGATGGCTTAAGTTGCTTTTTAGATTGTGGCCTCTTAATTTACGGTTCATTTAAGTTTATACTTTGGAGATGTTATGAAACTTTTTAAATTAACAGCAATCACTGCTGCAGTACTAGGTTCATCAGTAGCTATGGCTGCTAACACGGTTGTTGTTGACAACACTCAAGCTGGTAACGACGTCGTAGTAGTTACTGATGCGCAACCAGTTGGTTATCAGTATGACCAAAACGCTGGTGTTATCGCTAACACGACAGGCGCTTTAGTGGGTACTGGCAAAACTTTATTCAACACTGCAGTTCATCCAGCTGCTGTAAGTGCTGAGATTGGTACTTTAGGTTACGGTGCTAACATCGCTTGGGGTCTAAACGAAACTACTGAATTAAGTGCAGGTTGGAACGGTTACAACGACGACGGTACTAAAGACTTAGACGCTAGCGATTCTTGGATCAACTGGGGTAAAGTATTAGGCGACGGTTGGGGTAACTTCGAAGGCGATATGAGATATGATATCGACGCTAGCAACCCATACATCGGTGTAAACTTACGTCCATGGGCTACTAACTTCACAGTGGGTACTGGTATCTTAGTTCCTGATAATAAAATTAAAGCTTCTTTAACTCCTACTGGTGATAGCGCACGAGTTAAAATTGATGGTGAATCGTTCACCATCAATAATGGTGAAACTGTTGATGTTGAAATTGAAAACAAAAACAAACTTGCTCCATACTTAACTGTTGGCTACCGTCCAAATATCAATCAAAACTGGGGTCTATTCGGCGAGCTAGGCGCAGCTTACATGGGTAAAATGAAAGCTGATGTTAAATCTAGTGCTGGTGATGTAGCGTTAGAAGAAGCCGCTAAGAAAGAAATCGAAGATGACAACATCTGGTACCCAATCGTTAAAGCTGGTGTAACTTACCGCTTCTAATAATTGCTTATCTTATGGCGATAAAAAAACGACCTCTCGGGGTCGTTTTTTTGTGCTTGTTATTTATTAAAGCCTTTAATTTATTAACGTTATGAGGCCGAACCCATATCATATACCACCGCCCAAGCATGTCTTGGATGATATAGATATTGCCGGCTAGACTCGATAGAGTTGTTACTGGCGTGGTGAACACTTGCTAGAGACAAGGCGTTGGGCGGCTGTGCCATATCTATTAAAGCTTGAGCTGGCAATAATAAGTCAGCGCCTAAAGCGTGCATGAGATTTGCGGTTGTGGCACTGGCCGCCACTTGGTATTTGCCGTGAGCCTCTTTTAGCATCCATAATAGATTTAGCGCTTGCTGCTGCTCAGTGATCGGTAACTGCTGCAGCCAGCTTTGCTCATCGTGTGAAAAAAATCTTTGACCAATCTTGGTGGGTATGGGGTTTTGTTCGATATCTATGCCGATAGCCCCTACAGTACTTAGTGCACAAGCCACCGTATTTTGAGAATGAGAAAAGCTTAGGGTATGGCCTAAAGGCTGCAGCCGATAAGGATAGCGTGACTCATCTAAGCTGAGCTTTGTATCTAAGGCGGTTTGAGGAGGGATAGCACCACGGTTATCTACGATACCTAAGTTGCAAGTAGCGGTAGTTTGCCTATCTATCTTATTATTGACACATTCATTAGCAATAGACAATTGGTTAAGTAGCTTATGAAACAGCTGACGCACGGCCTGTTTTTGTAGCGTATGCAAGGTGGTCTTTTCAGAGGGCTTTGATAGATGGTTATAAGAGGCGCTTGAGAGTGTCGCATCAAAAAAAGAGCTGGCTATCCAGACACAGGCTTTTTTATCATCGACTGCGCAAGGCTGGCCTTGGAGATTAATGCCCCAAAATTGTGTGTCATATAAGGCTAAGCTCGGTTTGTCATAAAAGGTATTAGATGGCATTAATTTAAACTGTCTTATCTTATTTATAAAAAAGGTGGGATAGCGGATACGAAGTTCTGTAGCTGTCAATAAACATAAACCCAGCAAAAGCTGGGTTTATGTTTATTGGCCACTATAACGGTTAAGTGACTTGCTTATTTGGTTATTTATTTGGTCATTTATTTACTTACTTACTTACTTACTTACTTACTTACTGGTTACCGGCTAGGCTGCTAACTTAATAAGTGACAGTGACTAGCGGGGTTCTTAGCTTAGTAAGACAGCTCAGCACGGCGGTTTTGGCTGTAAGAGGCTTCATCAGAACCTGCAGCCACAGGACGATCTTCGCCGTAACTGATGGTTTCAACGCGTGCATCCATAATGCCTTTTGAAGCTAGGTAGCTTCTAACGGCTTGTGCACGGCGCTCACCCAAAGCGTGGTTGTATTCGCTACTGCCGCGCTCATCGGTATGGCCTGCGACCAATACTCTGGCATCTGGATGGCTTGATAAGAAAGCGACTTGCTCATCTAAGATATTGGCCGCTTCTGCATCAATGTCGTAGCTATCAAAAGCAAAGCGTACGACGCTACGCACGTTTTGAGCATCGGCTTGGACTTGTTCCGAGTTGGTGACCAGTGGCCCAGTTTGATAAGCAGCGTTACCAGGTACAGCCATAGGCGCTACCACGAACTCTGAAGTGTTAGACTTGCTGGCACAGCCGGTGGTAACCAATAGGGCGGCAGACACTAGGCTAATGGCTGAAATTTTAAGCGTTGAATACATATTTTTTCCTCAGATTACTCAAAATGGGGCACTAAACATAGCCTGCTATGATTTAAGGCCACTCATTGCGTTAGTTATTAAATCGTTGCACACCTAATTTTTAAATACTCATTTTTTAAATACTCATGGGTACTGGCAATGGCATCACTGCCGTTAAGTCATGATTTATGAGTGTTTGGTAGCTTGAATAAGCCTATAGTTCGTTATTGCAAATATAGCACATTTCACAGAAGATGTTATTTTATGTAAGTAGTCTTACTGTAAAGTGATATTAGACAGATTAGAATAGTGACAAAGTTTAATAAAGATAACAAGCATTTTATAGCAGTGCGGGATGATTCGCTACGCAATTCTTCTCATTATCCGTATTAGGCCTGCTTTACCAGCGGTATTTGTCAAAGTTTTCTGGGTTGGCCCAGAATCTGGCATTTAGCCAATCCGGCTGGCGTTTGTAATCATACAAATTAAATTGCCAGCAGTGGCTATTACAGTCAGCGGACTCAGTAATAGGCAGTAAGGTATAGCCCAAATCATTAAGGCTAAACTTATCAGTGACACCATCAGATTTATCCGGCCCACCACAGTGGCCGCTGACGGCTAAAAACAGCAAGCTTTGTTCAGCAAACAAATCTCTTAATCGAGTGGCGATGAGTTTTAGGGTATCGGTGTCTAGAGGGGTTAATGGCTGCAATGGCTGATTGTCAATTAAACTCCCCTCAATAAAACAGCCCAAATCATAGCGCTTATTAAAGTTAATTTGTACAAAGTCTTGGGGACTATGGGTGGTAATCGCCAAATCAAGCTTATCTTTAAATCCTGTCTCAAGTGCTTTAGCCACAGACTTGGTATGATCAGTGTTGCTGATTAATAAAAGCTCAAAACCAGCTGCGGTTTTGTTTGAGGCGTTATCACTATCGACGGTCTGCTGCTCAACTAAATGGGTAATGATTTGAGCGATATGCTGGGTCAAAGCTTCGAGCTGGGAAGTTGGGGCTGACATCATAAAAACTCTTTAAAACCTTTTAAAAACTTGGGTAGGGTGGCCGCAGTCTATTACAATAAGCTTGAAAATATGCTGAGTGTTACAATATAAGCCTTATGGCTATAAATGCAACGCTTAACTGTGGCTTGCTAAGTATTCAATGAGCGATTACATCGCATTGAACAGTCAACAATCCCTGCCTCTTGATCATTGCAATTAAAAAAAAGAGAACCTTATGAGTAGTAGTGTCAACAAGATTTATCTCAAAGACTATACCCCGCCAAGCTTCGCTGTGGATTCTGTACACTTAAATATTAAGCTGTTTGAGGATCATGCCACCGTAGACAGTGTGCTGAATATGAGTCGCCAACACCAAGGTGATTTGGTTTTATTTGGTCAAAATATGAGCTTAACGGCTATTAGTATTAATGATCAGCCATTGCAGCCATCAGAGTATCAGTTAGATGATACCCAGCTGGTGATTGCCAATGCGCCGGATACCGCTGTGGTTAAGATAAGCGTTCGTCATCAACCACAAAAAAACACCGAGCTTGAAGGCTTGTATATTGCCGGCGAGGGCGATGATGTGATGTTCGTGACTCAGTGTGAGCCTGAAGGATTTCGCAAGATTACTTATTACCCTGACCGCCCTGATGTGCTGTCGGTATTTACCACTCGATTGGAGGCGGACAAAAAGTTCCCCACCTTACTGGCTAACGGCGACTTAATTGAGTCAGGTGAAGTGGCAGAGGACAGCTCGCGTCACTATGCCGTTTGGCATGATACCAGCAAAAAGCCAAGCTATTTATTTGCCTGTGTGTTTGCTGACTTGGCAGTATTAGAAGACCGCTATACCACCATCGAAGACCGTGAAGTCAAGCTTGAGATTTATGCCAAAGCACATGATATCGATAAATGTCATGTGGCGATGCAGGCATTAAAAGACTCTATGCAGTGGGATGAAGAAAATTACGGCCGAGCGTATGATTTAGACCGCTATATGATTGTTGCGGTGAGCCAGTTCAATATGGGTGCGATGGAGAATAAAGGTCTAAACATCTTTAACACCTCTTGTGTGCTGTCGAGTCCTGAGACGACCACAGATGCGCGCAGTTTTAGCGTGAAATCGATTATTGCGCATGAGTATTTTCATAACTGGACCGGCAACCGAGTCACTTGCCGGGATTGGTTCCAATTGTGTTTAAAAGAGGGCTTGACCGTCTTTCGCGATCAGTCATTCTCAGCAGATCATCAGTCGCCAGCAGTGCAGCGTATCGATGATGTGTCTATGTTGCGTGCCCATCAGTTCAGTGAAGATGCAGGCCCACTGGCGCATCCGCCTCGTCCGAGCAGCTTTGTTGAGATTAATAATTTTTATACGTCAACTGTGTACGAAAAAGGCGCTGAAGTGGTGCGTATGTTGGCCAATACCTTAGGTGAAAAATACCGTCAGGGTACAGATACTTACTTTGAGCGTTATGATGGTCAAGCAGTGACTGTTGAGGACTGGCTATCGGCGTTAAGCGCACAAGGTAAATCGGTTGAGCACTTTATCGACTGGTACACCCAGCCCGGCACCCCTGAGGTGAGTGGCCATCAAAATTATCAATACGATGAGCAGACCCAACTGGGCAAGCTGACCGTTAGCCTCTCGCAGAAGACTCGTCAAGTAGAGGGGTACGATGCCCCAAAAGCTTTGCCGATTCCTATCAACGCTGCGGTGTTTGATAAACGCACGGGCGCCATCATTGCAGAGCGTCTCTTGATGCTCGATGAGGACAGCCAGCAGTTTGTGTTTGACAACCTAGCTACGGTGGATGGCGCTGAGCCTGTCTTATCATTACTGCGTGACTTTAGTGCACCGGTACAAATGCGCTTTGAGCACAGTGACGAGGATTTGGCCTTCTTGTTGGCCCATGAGACCAATGGCTTTAACCAGTGGCAAAGTGCTCAGGCATTGGTCAATCAGATTTTATTGAATCAAAAAGACCCTGCGGTTTATCTGGAGGCGGTGAAAAAGGCCTTTTTAAGCTTGGCTCAGACTGATGCCATGCTGGCGGCAAGAATTTTGGACATTCCTGCTGAGCGTGAGCTTGCCACCGCGGTCAATACCAACTATAAGCCTGAGCAAATGAAACAAAAATGGCAAGGCTTAAAGCAGCAATTGGCTGATATTCTGAAGGCGCAGTGGACACAGATTTATGAGCAGCTGCCTATTACGCAGTACCAAGATACGCCAGAGGCGCGTGGCCAACGGGCACTACGTAATGTGGTGCTGGATATGGCACTTACCGCAGGTATAAATGAGGCCCATGACTGGGCAAAAGCTCAGTATGATAATGCACGCTGTATGACCGAACGCTTGGGTGCCCTAAGTGCGATGGTCAATCACCAGCACCCTGATAAAGCTGAGATGTTAGCCGACTTTTATCAGCGCTTTAATCAAGAAGCCTTGGTGATGGACTTGTGGTTTAGCGTACAGGCCAGTGATGACAATGCCAGTGTGGCAGAAGTTGCCGGCTTGATTGAGCGTAAGGACTTTGACTGGGGTACGCCCAATAGAATTCGTGCTGTGGTAGGTAGCTTTGCCGCTCAGCCGACCAAGCTATGGACGCCGCAAGGGGTGCAGCTGTATATCTCTGTCGTTAGAAAGCTTGATGAGACAAACCCAGTATTGGCTTCTCGTCTATTACAAGCTTTATCGCGCTGGTACACCCTCGCTGAGCCGATGCGTGAGCAAGCCAAGCAGCAGCTACAGCAGCTTAGCAGCCAGATCAAATCTAAGAATGTCACCGAAAGTTTGCAGACCTTACTTAAGGCCGGCTAGAGCAGCATCATACACGCTGTTATGTGTCATTTATCGTTATCTGCAAATAAAAACGCCTAACATCAAGTTAGGCGTTTTTTTTAATCTTAGTCTGCTGTTAGCGTGAAGGTAGGACCTCTTTAATGGTGTTACGCAGGTTGCGTAAAGAGGCAACCGTACTGTCCCAGTCCAAGCAGCCATCAGTGATAGACTTACCGTATTCAAGCTGACTTGGGTCGCTGGTGAGCTTTTGATTACCACCTTTTAAGTGACTTTCAATCATCAGGCCCATAATCGATTTATTACCATTTTTGATTTGCTCAGCCACGTTTTGGATAACCATGGGTTGTAAGTATGGGTCTTTACCTGAATTGGCATGGCTTGAGTCAATCATAATCTTGACCATAGCATTGCCTTTTTCAAGCTCGTTCTCAGCCTGTTCAACCGAGGACTGGTCATAGTTAGGTTTGCCATTACCGCCGCGCAGTACCACGTGCGCGTAAGGGTTACCTTTTGACTTAATGATACACACTTGGCCATCGCTGGATAGGCCTAAGAAGTTGTGACCAGATTTTACAGCGTTCATGGCATTGACAGCGACTGTCATACCGCCATCGGTACCGTTTTTGAAGCCCACAGGACATGATAAGCCTGAGCTCATTTCACGGTGAGTTTGACTCTCTGTGGTGCGCGCACCAATGGCCGACCAACTGATTAAGTCTTGCATATACTGCGGGGTGTTGGGGTCTAACGCTTCTGTGGCACAAGGTAGCCCTTTTTCATTTAAGTCTAATAACAGCTTGCGTGCCATACGCAGACCTTTTTCGATATCAAAGCTGTCATTCATGTCAGGGTCATTAATTAGGCCTTTCCAGCCCACAGTGGTGCGCGGTTTTTCAAAATAAACACGCATCACAATATAGATGCTGTCTTTTAACTCATCGGCCAGCTTCACCAGCTTATCTGCATACTCATGAGCCGCTTTGACATCATGAATAGAGCAGGGACCCACAACAACTAACAGGCGTTTGTCAGTACCATCAAGGATATTTTGGATGGTGGTACGGCCGGTAAGTACAGTGTTATAGGCGGCTTCTGATAAAGGATACTCAGCTTTAAGACTGGCGGGTGTAATTAGCGGGATAAACTGTTCAATATTCACGTCGTCAATGTCTGCTGTGTGGGTAGTCGATGTTGTGGTCATAATCGGTTTGCCTAGTTTAGAGTATTGTTAAAATAGTTGCTAAATTAATTATTGGTATAACGTTACAAGAATAACGGTTTGAATGTGAAATATGACTTAACAAATATAAATCAAAGGGCTTAATTGGAATAAATAAGTTTGCTCTACCGTCTTACTGTAGCACAAAGCTCAGATGGGCAGTAAGCTGTGGATATTTATCACAAATTAAGGCAACACCTATTTATCGTCTTAACTTTATTATGGGGGGTTAATTCAAGATTGACAAGTGCTAAGCGTGGCTAATTGCTTTATATGAGGAATAGGTAAGACAAAAATTTGTTATACTGGTGCCTATATTTACACAGGGGCGCTGCTGGGTTTGTCCCTGATTATTTCTAGGTCCATTTGATAAAAAAGTAGAGTTTGCCATGCTAGCAAGTGCTGCAAGTCAGCCCCTCTCAACATCCTCTTTTGACGCATCACTAAGTAAGCCTCTGGTGATTGGTATTGTGGCTGGTGAGGCTTCAGGAGACAGCTTGGGCGCAGATTTTATGGCGCAGATGAATAACCTATATGACAATGTAGTCTGGGTAGGTGTGGGCGGACCAAAAATGAAGGCGCAAGGTCTGCAGTCGCTTTTTCCATTAGAGCGCTTGGCGGTGATGGGCCTGGTGGAGGTGTTGTCACAGCTGCCTGATTTGCTCAAAGCGCGTAAAGAGTTGGTTCAGGCATTTGCTCACGCCAATATTGATTGGTTTATTGGTATTGATGCGCCAGATTTTAACCTACGTGTGGCCAAAAAGCTCAAGCCCAAAGGTATATTTTGTGTGCAATACGTCAGCCCCTCAATTTGGGCTTGGCGTGAGTCTCGTATTGAGTCCATCAAGCAAGCCACGCATTTGGTGCTGTGTCTATTTCCTTTTGAGCTTGAGGTATATCAGCGTCACAATCATCCGGCCATCTGTGTGGGTCATCCGCTGCTGCATAATCTGCCCAGAGAGCTGGTGGAGATTTCGACACTTGAGCAGCGCCGAGAGTTGGTGTGGAATAACTCTGAGCTGCACAGCTTTTTTGCTGAGCGTAAAGAGGATATCAGTCTTATGATTTGCCTGATGCCAGGCTCTCGGCGCTCTGAGATTAATGCCATTTTGCCGTTAATGTTAGATGCTGTGGCCCGCTTATTAATGGTCGATGAGCACTTATGCTTTGTGATACCGACCGTCGATAAAAACCATCAATATATCGTGCAAGATTTAATCGATCGTCAAGACGAGTCGCTACGGGCAGCAGTGGCTGTGGCCTATGATGAAAGTCAGACTAAGGCTGATTTTAGTCAGTCTATCATGGCTATGTGCGACATGATTGTGCTGGCTTCTGGTACGGCTACCTTAGAGGCTATGCTGCTTAACCGTCCGATGGTGGTGGTGTATCAAATGAAAAAACTCACCTATGCCATTGCCAGTCGTTTGGTCAAGGTGCCTTATGTGTCCCTGCCCAATATTTTGGCCGGTGAGCAAATTGTGCCTGAGCTTATTCAGGATCAAGCGACAGGAGACAGTATTTGCCGTGCAGTAACCCGCCTGATGCGTACCAGAGTCTATGATGAGCAGCTTAATCGCTTAGCACAGACCACCGCTTGGCTGAAGCAACAAAGCAGTCAAACCCCAGTGTCAGCAGTCATCAACACCTGGCATGATTATCAAAATCAGCGGTTAAATGGTCAGCCATTATCGTAGCGGACAAAAAATTAATTCATAAAAAGATGTTGTGGTTATGATGGTAATTGAACAAAGTATTTATTCTTCCTCGCAAAGCACAGGTACGGCCCAAGCCAACTTAGAGCTGCCTTTATCATCACCGCTTCATTTAAGCGGGCGGATAAATACCAAGGCGTTATTTAGCCCAGACAATCAGAGTCAATCTGGTGGGTTTGAGTTTGAAATAGGGGTAGATGAGGTCGGTCGTGGCCCTTTATACGGTAGTGTGGTAGTGGCAGCAGCGATATTGCCAAAAGCTTGGTCTGGGGAGACTGAGGTAGGCTTACTACAAGACACACCGCTTGCGATATTGACCGATTCCAAAAAACTGACTGAGCGTAAGCGAGAAAAGCTATTTGAACCGGTAAAGCAGCATGCTTTGGCTTATCTGATCGTAGAAGTGCCTGCTGGCGTCATTGATGAGATTAATATCCTGCAAGCCACTATACTAGGGATGCGCGTAGCTTGTGAGCAGCTGATGGTTGAGATTACCAAAGTGTGGCGTGATGCATCTGAATTGCCGACTGCACCCTCAACACCACTCGGGTTTAAATTGCTGATTGATGGCAATAAAGTACCTGATTTGGATGAGGTGCGATTGGCAACACATGGTATTTGCTTAGCAGATATGACGGTCACACAGCCAGCAGGTATGGTCAAGGTCTGCGCTGAAGCTTGGGTCAAAGGCGATGCACGACATAACGCCATTGCCGCGGCCAGTGTCTTAGCCAAAGTGTACCGCGACAGACAGCTCATTGCAGATGGGGCTCGATATCCAGGCTATGGCTTAGAGGGGCATAAAGGCTATCCTACGAAAGCGCATGTTGAAGCCATTGCTCGCTTGGGTGTATTGCCTGAGCACAGACGTAGCTTTAAGCCGGTACAACAGGCTATTGAGGGCACATTAGCGGACACACACTATAGCTGATACGCTTAAGGTAGAGCAGGTTTCGGTGCGCCGCTGGTAACAATGAGTCAGCTACAGTTGTGGCTAATTTTGCTGTCGCTGCTGCGGCGGATGCTGGCGTAAATGCTGATGCAATATCTTACGTAAGGTGAGCACCGCCTCTGGGGTCTCTTGGATACTATGACCTCCGCTAATAATGGTCTCGCTGGCGGCCCCTTCTAAATGCGAGCTGCTATAAGGCACGATGCCATCAGAGGAAGCCGTGGATAGCGTCTGCGAGATATTGCTCTTTATATCCTCTAGTGCTTTGGCCTTGTCAGGATCTAAGGACGCTTTGTTGGCCTCCATTTCGTTGAGGTTCACACCGGCCTTAAGCGCTTGAGCCTCATCGTTATTTGATAAGGATGTGGTTGGCGTTGAGGCGATATTGAGCTTTAATAAGCCGTTATACAAGTCTGAGTCTCTATTGGCAATAATCGAATGATAAGTGATATTGTCGGCAATAGGTAAGTCAGCGGTGAGCTGCATAAATGAGGACTTATCACTTAACTGACTGGCCCCATTTTCAAAGTATAAGGCGCCTAAAGGATTGGCCGCCAATTCCCCTTCAGTAGCAATGCTGGCAAGGTTGCCACGAATGGTTTGAGCAAAACCAATAGGCAACTGAACCACACGGCGCAGTAGCTGAGTAAACCAGCGATCAGCGAAGTCAGTCCCTCTAAAGGGTGCAGAAATAAATACCGCCGTATCCACGCTTTGTAATTGGTGTAAATGTAGTCTGTTTTTAACCTTTGATTTATCGAATTGATCCTCTAATAGTTTGTTTAAACGCAGATTGTTTTGCTGGGTATTTAGCGTATTAAATTTTTCTTCCAGATTTTCATTAGAGACCAACATGCGGCCAATAACCCCGCCCATGCTGTGACCTATAAGCACACTATTATGGCTAGCAGGATGAACCCCTTCTGGGTCATTCATATGATAGGTAGTCTCAATCAGTTGTTGAATACGATAGCGATTCTCCAAGATAGGGATATTGGTGGGATAAAATATCTGCCATACCTGATAATTGTCGCGTAGCTTGGTGTCATTTGAGATATCGTTGGTGATACTGACCCAAGTTTCAGGGCTTGAGGCCAGACCATGTAACATGATAATTACCCGCTTATTGGGGTCATAAGGCTCTAACATGAACAGCTGCGGTAACGTTAGGGTTTGCTGTTTAGATAGCAGGCTAAAGTAGCCAACGTTGTTTAGACGGTTCTCTGATAGCCAGATACCGTAGCTTGCTGAAAAGTTGGCCGCCAGATAATACGGCTCCCCCAAGATATCCACACTTTTGACATGATGTGGGTTATACATTTTTATATCAAAATGTTGGCTGTTTAACACCTCATCTAAGGTATTGCCGGCGGGTAAAATCATACCGGTTAACAAAAGATTGCCGGTTAAATGGATGCGGTCTAATGGATCCTCAGAGTTTAAGGTTTTGTTATCAGACTTAATCAGATTGGTCACTGACGTGTTTAAGCGATCATCAAATAAAGTGACATAGCTAATCCCAAAGCCTTCGCGCTCACTGATGGTGTTGAGCCCCGAAAAGCTTAGGTCATGGCTGGCATACAATTTATCTATGCTTTTGTTATAGCGGGTGGTGTTTTGTAAATACTCAGGCTCATTAGGCAGATATAAGTCGATAGAGGTCTCTACTGAATTTAAGTCTTTACTGAGCTGTTTGGTTGAATCTGTCTGTTGTGTGTGCTTCAAATCCTGATTGTCAGTATCGGTATTAAGGTCTTGCTCAATGGGCGGGAAGGTGAAGTTTAAGACTTTAATTTGATCGCCATATTTAATGCCATTGGCATATTGAGCACCCGTATTCATAGACAATTTAGCATCATCAATTAAATCAGAGCTAATAAAAGACGTCATTTTAGCGATTTGCTGGCTGTGATCTTTGTTGGAATACAGCTGTTTTATAAGGGCGTCTGAGGCCGCCTCATAGACATCTTGAGTTTGAATGTCTAAATTGGAGGGTAGGTTATTGGGTTTTACCGCCATGTTAGCAGTATTAGCGGCTTCAGGATTTAGCTGATTATAGAATAAATAGGCATAGCTGTACTTTATCGCGCTTAATAAGTTATTGCGATAGTCAGTATTGCACTGTCTTAAGTAGCTTATTCTTTGTTGTTCTTGCTCAGGGGTATTTGGTGCATTGGCATAATAAGTATCAATAGGTGGTCGTAAAATCTTCTCAACACAGTCCTCTAATGCCGAAATCTCTTTGGCTTTGGCCAGGTATAGCTCAGCATATAGCGCTAGGGCTTCTTTAGAGTCTTTGTTGAATAAGCCGGCATCAATCTTTTGTAGACACTCATCAAACTTTGGTAAGCATTCTCTAGCCGGCACACCTATAGAGACCAAGACCGAAGCGCTCTTACTGCTTAAAGCGTTTGTGGTGACCACATTACTGCGCTTTTTTACAATGGTCTGACTGGAGTTTTTTTTGTCAACAGATACGGTGCTACATCCTACTGCTGTCAATAGACCGGCGGTTAAGGCTAAGTTTAGAGTTAATCGTGCCACAATAAATTTTTTTTGCATAAAAAAAGCCATCAGCGGTAAGGGTGAGAATAAAAGTTAAAAACAGATAAAGAGGATTAACAGTAAATGGCCAAAGCCAATCGGTTAACCATGTTGCAAAAAATTAGCTAAAAGATAAGTGGATAAAAAAACCACTTCTATCTTGTAGGCAGATAGAGTTTGAGTCAAGTACTGTTAATGACTGAGTTTAACTTATTATCAGGTGGGTAAAATGACAGCTAAAAATAAAGCCACATAACGTGGCTTTATTGCTTAATGATTAAAAAACTTAGCACCGCTTATTGCTTACCTGATAAGTCCCAGATGTAGTATTTGCCATCTTCAACAATCTGAATTTGTTTGGCAATGGTGGCATCATCAGGATGTTTTTGCTGCAGGGTCTTTAAACGAGAAAGTGCCGCAGGGCGGTTGTCATTTAATAAGTCAGCTTGCGCCAAGCTTTGCTCAGCTTCCTTGTAGCTTTGAGAAGCTGCTTTCATTAGGTATTTTTTACCCTCTTTAAAGCCGCCACCCTCTGATAGCATCATGCCATAAATAAAGTTGGCTTCAGCGCTATCTGGCTGTCTGTCAATCGCTTTGGCAATAAAAGTACTGCCGCGCACTGCGTAGTCTGAGCCGAGATCTAGGTTACGACCCATACCATTTAATTTGGCCGCTCTTAGCAGTACTTCATAAGAGGCATCTTGGTCTTCGGCAAAAGGACGGATCCACTGCTCAAGCTCTTTTAGCTTCTCTTTGGCATAGTAGCGGTCTGAGTTGGTTTTAAATGTTGGCGGATAGTGACGTGCACTGGGGCTGATTTCTGCAATAAAATCATCTAGTAAACTGACATCTAATTGATCAGCTTGGTTGTTGCGTAACTTAGGAATAAGCACTGTAGGTACGTAGCTGACCGCAGAGACATTAACAGTTGGGGTAGGAATACCTGCTAAGCGAGTTTTGGTAATGTCAGTGGCACTTAGTAGGGGATCGTTTTGCAGTTCACTGGCACTATATTTGACACGATGTACTGTCTCTGAGCTCTGTTCGGCTGCTGCCGCGGCATCCATCGGTGTGGTATCGCTATTGGTATCCACAGTAGCGGCCGGGGTGTTGGTGGCGGCGTTGCTGCTAGAGGTAGGTAGTGCTTGACAGCCTGTTGCGGCCAGTCCAAGTAAAATCACACTCGAAAGAAGTTTTGTAGATACCTGCTTAGTCATTATTAGGTCCTTGTTTTTATGATAAAACTCAATGAAATGAAAGGGGTACAGCTTAATTAGGCTGCATAAAAGAGACGTTTAGCCCATAACCATAACAATTTTTTATGCGCCATTAAAGTGAGCAGATGTAACCGTAGTTAAAGCTTAGCGGCTTATAAATGATAGGCTAGATTTTTCATGCGGTTGGCCATCCAGCGCATGGAAATACGAACCGGCGCTGATAACGCCTTGCCGCCATGATTTAATGCCGCCTCACGGTGCTCAAGCTCTTCAATATTCATTTGGGCTAAAATCTCTTTGCTGCGGGTGTCTTGCTCCGGCAACTGATCAATATGGTCTTGCAGATGCTCACTGACCTGTGCTTCTGTTTCGGCCACGAAGCCTAGGCTAAACTCATCTGATATGATGCCGGCAATGGCGCCTAGGCCAAAAGACAGGCCATACCAAACGGGCGTAAAGACGCTGGGATGACTGCCCAGCTCATCTAAGCGGGTCTCGCACCAGACCAAATGATCAATCTCTTCATCAGCGGAGTGCTGCATGGCTTGTTTGACCAAATCATCTTTTGCAGTAAAGGCTTGGCCATGGTATAGACCTTGGGCACATACTTCGCCGGTATGGTTGATGCGCATAAGTCCCGCCACATGGCGAGACTCAGTGATAGACAGTTGGGGCAGGGCATCAGAGCTAACAGGAAGCGGGCGTGCGGTTTGATTTGAGTGTGGAATAATGGCGCGCAGACTGCTGTCAAATCCCACAATAGCACGGTCGATAATACTCAAGTTTTTTGCCATAAAGCCCTCTGTATCCTGTTAGTTATCAATAAGATAGGCGGTGAATATCACCCCATCTATCTAGCCTATTTAAGCTCTACACTAGCGCCATTTTCGATGTTGGCATATACCTCTAATACGTCCCAGTTGGTCAGACGCACACAGCCTGCTGAAGCTTGGCGACTGATGCCTTCAGGTACGGGAGAACCGTGGATACCATAAGAGGGTTTTGATAAACCCATCCAGACCACGCCTACTGGATTATTGGGCCCTGGTGGCAACATAAATACTTGTTTTTTATCACCATTTTTCACAGTTGATTTATACCAAGGCATTTTTACCTTGTTAACAATTTTAAAGGTACCAGTCGGTGAAGGGGTGCTGGTGCTGCCCACAGTGGTGGGATAAGTGGCGACCAATTGATTGCCATTATAGGCATAAAGGGTCTTGTCAGCTTTGTTGGCAATCACGCGGTTAATCTTAGCTTTTAACGGGTCACCCACGTTAATGACAGTAATGGTTTCACCTTCAACAAAGCGCTTGCCCTTGTTTAATTTTTCAAGATAACGTACGTCCATATGGAAGCGCTCACCAAGCATCTCTTTGATATCTTGGTAGTACAAACCTTTCATTTTTGATTTGGCTTCAGAGCCTGAAGGCGTTGGCGCTAAAGGTGTATTAGCGTCTTCCTTGGTCAAGGTGTATTGCACCAATACCGGCTGTTTTGGATTGATTTTTTTTGTCAACTCGTTCCAAGTGGCGGTATCCATTTTGCCTGTACTTGGCAGGCCGCGCATGGTTTGGAAGTTGGCCAACGCCTTCGTGCTGTTCATACCCCAGCCACCATCAATCGGACCGGGTGAGGCATGGTTCCAGTCTAATAATGCTTGCATTTTGACCGACATCGCCGTGTTTTTGCGCATGTTAGGGGTCCATACCGCTTCGTTCACTGCCCGTGCATAATTAGATAGGTTCGTGGTTTTGTAGATTTTACCATCTTTATTTTCGATGCTCTTAATCGAGCTGTCATCTTTGTTCGGTGCAGCAAGCTCCACGGCTTCACCGTCACTTTCATCCTCTGAGACTTGTTCAGCGATTTCGCTGTTAACTTGTGCTTGTACTGCTTTATCTTCTGCGTCGTCGCTGTCTAGATCAGGGTCTGGCATTGCCGTACTTTGAGCATTCGCCATAGATTTGGCGGCAGCCGCTTTTTGGTTGCTCTCAGAGGTATTAATAAGCTGTTGTAGCTTGTCGACAGGCTTAGGCTGGGTTTGCACCGCCATCGCGCTGCTGCTTAGTGCCATTAACGCGGCAGTAACCGCAGTTACCAAAGATTTTGGCGCAAAAAACGTGCTGCGGGGAGTTGGTTTTAAAGACATAGTCATACAGGTATTCACAATTAATAAAGAGGTGCTGCTATTATGCGATGAAAAAGGGTAACTGGCAAATGTTTACCACAAATTCTAAAGTAACAGTAACAATTGTGCGAGTTAAGCGGACAGCTATAAGCTAATTGGGTGAACCCGTCTTAGATTATAGAGCAGCAGAGCCCCTTTTATCAGATTATCAGAGCAATGTTGGTTATAATAGAGCAAAATTGCTGGACAGGTATGCAAACAAAACTGAAATTTTTGAACGATTTCATATAGAATGTTTTATCAGTCCGATTTTTTCATTCAAATCTTTTAACTTAGCGCTTTAAGCTGATCGCTGAAAACTCAAAATAGCCTTTGGCTAATGAGAGTTGAAAGCTGAGCAGTTTAACAACAAGCTACGTGGGTAATTAAATAACCGTGGGTAATTAAATAATTATGTCAACAGATAATACTCAGCAAGACAATGTACAGAGCCAGGCCTTGGATTTAAGCAACTTAGATGCCGAAGCTTTATTGGCCCAGATTCAAGGCGCAAACAGTGGTGATCTAGAAGAGGATACATTGGCGCTAGATGGTCAATTTGACACCTTAATCGCTGACTGTGATGAGGCAGTGATTGCGCTTTATACCATCCGTGACTTTATTCGTTTTTGTGTTACTCAGCTGCGTAACTATGATGTGGTTGTGGCCCAAGGTACCAATGATGTGTTTGCTGAAGCGGCGGCAATTGTATTGCACACTTTATCGTTAGATTGGTCTGCCGATGAGCAGATTTTAGATTGCCGTCTTACTGCCTCTGAAAAAGCGGAGGTATTGGCCTTGTTGCAATCTCGTATTATAAATCGTCAGCCGCTAAGCTACTTGGTCAACCTAGCTTATTTTTGTGACTTACCTTTTTATGTCGATGAGCGTGTGCTTATCCCAAGATCACCAATAGCTGAGCTGATTCGCCAGCAGTTTTATCCTTATTTTGAAACCAACGAAATGGCTCAGCCGCTTGGGGCTGATTCTACCCCTGACTTGCCGTCATTTTATCTGCATGGCTTAGAGAACAAGCAGCTGTATCAACCTGAGCGTATCTTAGATTTGTGTACCGGCTCTGGCTGTATTGCGATTGCGCTGGCTAGCCGCTTTAGAGATGCGCTAGTGGACGCCGCTGATATTGATAATTCAGCGCTTGAGGTAGCCGCAGTGAACGTTGAGCACCATGGTATGGAGCATCAGCTTAATCTTATTGAGTCTGACTTGTTTGAGAAGATTCCTGCCGAAAATCAGTATGAGCTTATCGTAACCAATCCCCCTTATGTCGATGCTGCCGCCATGGCTGAGCTGCCCCCTGAGTTCATCCACGAGCCTGAGCATGCGTTAGCGGCTGGTCAAGACGGGCTGGATTTGGTGCACAAAATATTAAATGAGGCAGCCGATTATCTGTCTCCTGAAGGCCTGTTAGTGTGTGAAGTGGGGGATAGTGATTGGGCGCTGCGCCAAGCCTACCCAGAGATTCAGTTTAACTGGTTGAGCTTTGCTCGCGGCGGTAGTGGTGTTTTTGCCATTGACCGTGAGGAATTAATCACTTATCGTCATCTGTTTGAGGCTCAAGTGGCTCAGCTAAATTCATAATTGATTTAAGCCACATAAACCGTTTAAATAGAGCTCATCGTTGAGTGTGAGCGCAAATTAAGCCAATAAACACCCCGATAATTGATACCATAACTGATACGATAAATAAGATTGAGCATGATATGGCAGGAAATAGTATTGGACAAGCATTTAAGGTAACCACGTGCGGTGAGTCACACGGGGCAGGACTGATGGCCATCGTTGATGGGGTACCGCCTGGATTGCCATTAACCAGTGAGGACTTGCAGTTAGACTTAGATCGCCGCAAACCCGGCACCTCTAAATTTGCCACCCAGCGCCGTGAGCCTGATGAGGTAGAGATTATCTCGGGTGTGTTTGAGGGTAAAACCACGGGCACCTCTATTGGTCTATTGATTCGCAATACCAACCAAAAATCAAAAGACTATAGCGATATCAAGGATACCTTCCGCCCCGGCCATGCCGATTATACTTATAGTATGAAATATGGCTTTCGTGACTATCGCGGTGGCGGTCGCTCCTCAGCGCGTGAGACAGCGATGCGGGTAGCGGCAGGTGCCATTGCCAAGAAGTACCTAAAGCAGCGCTTAGGTATCGAAATTCATGGTCACGTGGTATTGATGGGCAATGAGGCGGCCGCTGTAACAGACCCGAATCAGATTGATTGGCAGTTTGTGAACAGTAACCCGTTTTTTTGTGCAGACCCTGACGCTCTGCCTCGCTTTGAGGCGTTGATTGAACGCCTGCGCAAAGAAGGCACCAGCTGCGGTGCGAAACTTGAAGTGATTGCTTCAGGCGTGCCTGTGGGTCTGGGTGAGCCGGTATTTGATCGCTTAGATGCCGATATTGCCCATGCCATGATGAGCATTAATGCGGTAAAAGGCGTGGAGATTGGTGATGGCATGCGTGTGGCTGAGCAGTTTGGTCATATTGCCCGCGATGAGTTAACGCCCGATGGCTTTACCGCCAATCATTCAGGCGGTATCTTAGGGGGCATCTCATCAGGCCAGGATATTAAAGTGAGTATTGCTTTAAAGCCCACATCCAGTATCACCACCCCAGGTAAGAGTATTGACCAGCAAGGTCAGCCAGTGGATATGCTTACCAAAGGTCGTCATGACCCCTGTGTTGGCGTAAGGGCCACGCCCATTGCTGAAGCGATGCTGGCCATTGTGCTGCTCGATCATTATTTGCGTCATCGAGGCCAAAATGCTGATGTCACCCAACCGGTGGCTCCTATTGCTTAAGCGCTACAGGTAATAGGTATCCGCAGCAGATAGGTGGGAGGTGATGGGCCAAAAACTTGGTCTTATCATCTCCTATTTTTTTGGCTTAGCCTTGAGTAAACAAAGCGCGGCTTGTGTCCATGTGAAACTTGGTATGACCTTTGCTACATGATGGCAGGCGAGCTTTAGTAGCAGTTTGGTAATAAACATTGTAATACAAGCATAAAATGCCAATATATAAAGGGATAGGATATAAAAAATCAGAGGATATTATGATGAATAACACCCTGCAGGACGAGTTTGAAACCAGCGATCAACGGGCGGATGCGACGCAAATACAGTCGACTAAGGTGAGTGATGAGCAAGTTATCAACTGGATTAAATCTCGCCGCAGTATTGGCAATTTAAGTATTCCTGCACCCACGAAGCGGCAGCTTGAGGCCGCCATTGAATGTGCCATGAGCGCCCCAGATCATAAGAAGCTACAGCCTTGGCGCTTTACCGTTACTCAAGGGCAGGCAAGACATGAGTTAGGCCGAGCCTTATTGGCAGCAGCACAGGCTAAAGCTTTGCGTGAGGGCAGTGAGCTTGATGAACGTAGCGCAGAGAAAACCTTAAAAATGCCGCTGCGGGCGCCCGTTATTATCACGGTAGTGACACGGATGAGATATCATGAAAAAGTGCCTGCCTTTGAGCAGCTATTAAGTAGTGGCGCCGCTGTACAAAATCTTATCTTGGCACTGCAAGCTCAAGGCTTTAGCACGGTTTGGCGTACGGGGCCTTTGGCCAATGAGCCTGCCGTAAAAAGCTACTTTAATGTGGGTGCAGAAGATTATATAACCGCCTTTGTCTATGTGGGCAGCAGCCACTGTGCCATGCCTGCCCGCGGTGACATTGATACCCAAGGCTTTGTGACTTATCAAAACGGATTATAACGGTAGCTTGGCTACTGCATAGATTTTTTATTGTTTATAACTTGATACTTTTATTATTTTAGCGAGAAAGCCATGTCAGATAATACCCAAAAACAACCAGATGCAGACGCCCAAGAGCATCAAAAATTGAAAAAGTCGGTAACGCCCGATGGCTCAGATAGCCATCAGAACGACCAGAACAATCAGAACAACCAGCCAGACACGGCTCAAGCCGAGCGCCAAAACGAGCAAACGGGTGCTGAAATCAAAGCTGAAAAGCCGGTCTTTAATGCTGGTTTATTAAGCAGCTTATTTGAAAAAGCCACTAAAGTAAGTAAGGCTAAGCGCACCACCCAAACCTTAGATCCTACTGTGGTAGAGGAGACGGTGATGCACAATATGGCCAAGCCTCAAGGCACTAAGTCGCCACATACGCTGCGCTTGGCCTTTTTGGGTGGCGGCAGCTTTGGTACCGCTATGTCAAACTTGGCGGCACGTAATGGCTGTGATTCAACGCTTTGGGTACGCAACAAACGCACAGTTAAGTCGCTACAAAAAAACCGTGTTAATAAAAAGTATTTACCCGGCTATATTTTGGATGAGCGCTTAAAGTATGAGCATGATTTAAAGGCGGCGGTACAAGACAAAGACATTATCTTTGTGGCGGTACCGAGCTCTGCTTTTAGAGAGACTTTAAGGAAGATTCGTCCTTACTTAAGTGGTCAGTCGGTGGTTTCGTTGACCAAGGGTATGGAGAAAGACACCTTTAGCTTAATGAGTGACATCATCAGCCAGGAGCTGCCGGAGGTGAATTTTGGGGTAATGTCAGGGCCTAACTTGGCGGTTGAGATTATGCAAAACATGCCTTCAGCCTCTGTGATAGCCAGTGACTCTGAGCCTTTGCGCCATGCTGTACAGTCAGCGCTGCACAGTGCGTTTTTTAGAGTATTCGCCTCAGATGATATTAAAGGGGTTGAGCTTGGCGGCGCATTAAAGAATATTTATGCCATCGCCATGGGTATGGCGGCCTCCTACAATGTAGGTGAGAACACCAAGGCCATGCTATTAACAAGAGGTCTGGCAGAGATGAGCCGCTTTGGGGTGGCATCCGGTGCCAATCCTCTGACTTTCTTGGGTCTAGCTGGGGTGGGCGACTTATACGCCACTTGTAGCTCGGAGCTAAGCCGCAACTATCGTATTGGTAACATGCTCGGCAATGGCATGAGCTTGGAGGCTGCCATTAAGAAGCTGGGTCAAACTGCTGAAGGGGTGAACACCATTCAGCAAGTGCATGAAAAAGCCACTAAGCTTGGGATTTATATGCCCATCACTCATGCGCTGTATGCGGTTATCTTTGAGGATCAAGCGGCATTGGGTGTGGCACTAAATCTGATGGAATCAGGATTTAGAAGTGATGTGGAGTTTGTGATGCCGCATGAGTACAGCAATGAGAGCTTAAATGCCCAAATGAATGCCACGTCAAAAAAATAAGGAGGCCCTATGCAGGTTATTTTCATGCGCCACGGTGAAGCGCAGAACTATAATGATAATGACGCCGAGCGGCAACTAACTCAACTTGGCCAACAACAAGCGGCCGAAACCGCACAGCATCTGTTAAGTCAGTATCAGCCAGATGCCTTTGTGGTCAGCCCCTATGTTAGAGCGCAGCAGACCTTAGAGGCGCTGCGTCAATTTGCACCTGAGATACCGGTCATCGTACAGCCCAACATTACTCCAGGCGATGACCCGCTACAGGCACTGCACAGCTTAATGGATGTCGATGGTGAGTGTGTGGTGGTGGTGTGTCATATGCCGATTGTGGCAAAGATGGCTGCACAGCTGACCGCAGATGAGCCTGAGCCATTTAGTCTTGCAGAAGCTCGAATATTTGAAACTGTATTTATTGCGCCAAACATGGGCCATGAGATAGGGCGTTATGTGCCTAAGCAGTATTAGCAGCTTTATGGCTTAGCTAATTTTTTGCTGGCTGAAAAAACAACTTTAAAAAGGGGGCAATAATGGACCCGAAGCATTCTGATAATAATAGTGGCAAACCCACATTAGATAAGCCAAATCTTGATAGGCCAGTCTTTGACTCAACTACTGAGTTTGGGCATTCAAACTTGGTGCGTCAACCCATAGGTGCGCCTGATATATTAAGCCATGAGCAGCAAGAGTCTTTGATTCGTTATAACCACATCACCTACTTATTATATGCGCTTAGCTTTTTTACAGCGGGCTTGATGTGGATAGTGCCTATTGTTATGAATTATGCCCGCCGCCAGCAGGCTGACGGAACTTGGCTTGCCACACATTTTGATTGGCAAATTAAGACCTTTTGGTACAGTATTATCTTAGGCATCCTAGGCATTATCATAGGTGTGATTGGCTTAGGCGGATTGGGGATAGGTGTGTTTGCCGATAGCTCAAATGTGGCCTTAGGCTCAACTGCTCTTACTGTGGTCGGCGGCATTATATTTTTGTTTTCAATCATTTGGCACATCTACCGTATTGTCAAAGGCTGGATAGCCTTAAGTGATAAGCGGCCTATTTAGTAAGTGGCCATAATAAACGTGCCAAATCTCACAGTGACATCAATCACTTAGCTGTATTTTAGCGGTTATTTTAGTGGTTATTTTAGTTGTGACTAATCGATGATTTGGCTTACGTATGCTGTTATAATCAATACCTCTTGAGTAGAACACAACTTATCTTGAGTAAACCCATAATTGATCGAATGTGCTTGATTGCCATCTTCTAAATTTACTTATTTCATAACAGGTTACCTAGCGTTATGTCCTACGCCTTACTACGCCCTTTCTTATTTAATTTAGATCCTGAACATGCTCATGAGCTTACGCTGCAACTGTTAGAAAAAGCGCACAAAGCTCGAGCGCTTGGTTTTATCTATTCTCAGCAGTCTTTGCCGACTGAATGTATGGGTTTGCAGTTTTCAAACCCTGTGGGATTGGCAGCCGGCTTAGATAAAAATGGTCAATATATTGATGCGTTGGCTGAGCTTGGTTTTGGCTTTATCGAAGTGGGTACTGTGACGCCAAGACCGCAGCAAGGTAATGAAAAACCGCGCTTATTTAGAATCAAAGAGGCCGATGCGATTATCAACCGTATGGGCTTTAATAATCTAGGGGTGGATCGCTTAATCCAGAACGTTCAGCGTGCAAAATACAAAGGCAATATCGGCATAAATATTGGAAAAAATGCAGTGACGCCGGTTGAAAATGCCGCCGATGACTACATATATTGCTTAGACCGCGTATATCCTCATGCCTCTTATATTACGGTCAATATCTCCTCTCCAAACACCAAAAATCTACGTGACTTGCAAAGTGGTGAGGCCTTAACTGAGCTGCTAGACAGCATAAAAAACCGTCATAGTCAGCTGGCAACAGAGTATGGGTTTTATGTGCCCATGGTGCTAAAAGTAGCACCAGACT
Organism: Psychrobacter sp. H7-1; assembly: GCF_904846585.1. NCBI lineage: Bacteria > Pseudomonadati > Pseudomonadota > Gammaproteobacteria > Moraxellales > Moraxellaceae > Psychrobacter > Psychrobacter sp. H7-1. The sequence goes on along the minus strand of NZ_CAJHBH010000001.1, from coordinate 102,535 downwards.
TAACCCCTGAGCAGGTCGATTATATTGCCAACCAGCTTATTGAATTTGATATTGATGGCTTGATTGCTACCAATACTACGTTAAGTAGAACAGGGGTAGAGGACTTGCCGTTTGGTGATGAGGCAGGTGGACTCTCAGGTCGCCCTGTGGGACATCTAAGTACCCAGATTATCGAACAGTTTTATGAGCGACTAGAGGGTAAGGTGCCTATTATTGGGGTTGGCGGTATTGATAGTGGAGATAAAGCGGTACGTAAGTTAAACGCTGGCGCTACCATGATACAGCTGTACAGCGGTATGATTTATCAAGGGCCAAAACTGGTGCAGCAGTGTGTCGAAGCCATTACCAGTCATCGTGATGCCATGATGCTTTAGTAAGCCATCAATTGATAAAACAACTAAAGTAGGCGTGGAGAGAGTATGGGGTTTTTAGACATTGTTATTGCCATTATGGTGCTGGCAGGGTTGTGGCGAGGCTTTAGCGCAGGTTTTATTCGTAGTGCCATCTCGCTGGTAGGCTGGTTTATTGCCCTATTAGCTGCAACGCGCTTGGCCGATGACGTGGCGCCTTATTTGGCCAATGTTGTCAGCTCCCCCGTATTACAGATGGGCGCAGGCTTTTTGGCCGTGGTACTTATCGTAATGCTGGTGATTCAGATACTCACCATGCTGGTGTCTGGTATTGTCAAAAGCCTAAAGCTTGGTTTTATTGACCAGCTGGCCGGCGGGGTACTGGGTGCTTTTAAAAACCTACTTGTGGTGCTGGTGATGCTTAGTGTATCAGCGCCGGTACTGGTCAATACGGCCATGTGGCAGTCCTCTGTGCTTGCGCCAGAGCTACTGCCTTATGCCCCTTTTGCCAAAGAATTTGCTACCAAAGTGTTGGGTGAGGCATGGCAACAAATTGATGTGCCTGACTCGAAAAGCAATGATCCCTCTGCTGTTGATTCAAACTCAATGGAGCAGCAGTAAGTGGGTTGATAACCAAAAGCTGAGTGTTTTCAGCGATGAAGTGTAGTTTAGCCACCACTAAATGAATCTTTTAACCAGTAAAGACTATTTTAAAAGGATAGAGTATGTGTGGAGTTGTAGGTGTTGCAGCACATGAACCAGTCAACCAGATGTTGTATGACGCATTAACTGTACTTCAACACCGTGGGCAAGATGCCGCTGGTATCGTGACCATGAAAGATGGACGCTTTTTTCTGCGTAAAGACAATGGTATGGTGCGTGATGTGTTTATGACACGTCATATGTTGCGACTTGTGGGTGAGTTTGGTGTGGGTCATGTCAGATACCCAACAGCAGGCACTTCAAGTAGTGCAGAGGCGCAACCTTTTTATGTAAACTCTCCTTATGGCATTACACTTGCACATAATGGTAACTTGACCAATGCAGAAACCTTGGCAAAAGAGCTGTATCAAGATGACCTACGTCATCTAAATACCAACTCTGACTCAGAGGTATTATTAAACGTATTGGCGCATGAAATTCAGGCATTAGGTAAAACTCAGCCTACACCCGATGACATTTTTGATGCGATCAGCTCAATGTATAAGCGTATCGAAGGCGCTTATGCTGTAGTGGCGCTAATTACTGGTCAAGGCCTGATTGCTTTTAGAGACCCTAATGGTATTCGTCCACTGATTTACGGCGAGCGTGAAGCTGCTGATGGCCGCATCGAATACATGGTAGCTTCAGAGTCAGTGGCTCTGACTGGATCAGGATTCAAAGTGGTTCGTGATATCAAGCCTGGTGAAGCCATCTTTATTGACCTTGATAATAAGATGCACACCCGTCAATGTACGGAGCAAAAAGAGTACACCCCTTGTATGTTTGAGTATGTATATTTTGCGCGTCCAGATTCTATTATGGACAACATCTCAGTATACAAAGCGCGTCTGCGTATGGGTGAGAAGTTGGCTCAGAAGATTTTGGATGAGTGGGGCAATGAGCACGATATTGACGTGGTTATTCCTATCCCAGATACATCACGTACCTCAGCGATGGAGCTGGCGCTTAAGCTTAATGTGAAGTACCGCGAAGGCTTTATGAAAAACCGCTATATCGGCCGCACCTTTATTATGCCCGGTCAGCAGCAGCGCAAAAAATCGGTGCGCCAAAAGCTAAATGCAGTACCGCTTGAATTTAAAAATAAAAATGTCTTATTGGTCGATGACTCTATCGTACGTGGTACGACCTGTCATGAGATTATCCAAATGGCGCGTGATGCCGGTGCCAATAAGGTGTTTTTTGCCAGCGCCGCGCCACCGGTTAAATTCCCGAATGTCTATGGCATTGATATGCCAGTACGTCATGAGCTGATTGCATCAGGTCATACGGTAGAAGAGGTTCGTGACATTATCGGTGCTGACCGTTTGATTTTCCAAGACCTAGATGACTTGATTGAAGCGGTACAAGATACTAAGCACAGCAAAGTAGAAGGTTTTGATTGTGCGGTATTCGATGGTAAATACATCACAGGTACCATTACCCCTGAGTATTTAGACTACCTGCAAGAGCAGCGCAACGATCAGGCCAAAAGCAAGGCAGGGGGAGTGGAAGTCATTGCAGATACGCCAGTGGACATGACTGGGGTACAAGAAAACTAAGCGAGGCGTTTAAGATCATTATCATCTGATAATATAAAGCAGATTGATGTTAACTAAAAAATTGCCCGCCAAGCTCACCATTAGTTTGTTATGATAAAAGCACTGCATAATTTATGCGGTGCTTTTTTTATGCCCATAATAGACCACAGTTTCTTTATTTGACCTTTAACTAATAACAAACTAAAAATAAAATAGGACGGTTATGTTTCAGATATCTTTAAATAAAATCGCGATTGGCTCGCTGCTGAGTATCACTCTGTTAGCCCAAGCCATGACGGTACAAGCTGCCACTCAGGGCGTCAACCCCAGCCAAAACTCTCATCCACCCACACCCAAAGTGAATATCGTTAGCAAAACAGCGCCTATTTTTTATGGTTCACAAGGCGCTTATCCTTTTTCTAAGGCGGTTCGGGCAGGCAATACTTTATATCTATCAGGCGAACTGGGTATGAAAGACAATAAACTGGTATCAGGCGGTATTAAAGCGCAGACCGCTCAGGCCTTAGACAATATCAATCAAACCCTGTTAAGCTACGGTTACCAAAGCTCGGACTTGGTCAAATGTATGGTGATGCTCACTGATATTAAAGATTTTGATGCGTTTAATGACGTGTATCAAAGCAAGCTAAGTAAACCATATCCGGTACGCTCAGCCTTTGCCGTTAAAGACTTGGCACTAGGTGCTAAAGTTGAAATAGAGTGCATGGCCGTTAAATAGCCAGCTTAGGTTGGGCTAGTATGGATCATAAAAAAGACGCCCTGATACAAGGCGTCTTTTGGTGTTCTGGCGTTGGACAATATAACGGCTGCGCAATAACACAGGGGCTAGTAATAACCGAGTACTTTCCACCAGATTAGACCAGAGCCAATCCAAACCACTAAGTTCACCACACTCATGATAGCGCCGACTGTCCACCACTCTTTTAAGGTGGTATAGCCTGAGTTAAAGATTACCGGAGCGGTACCGGTAGCATAGTGGGTGAGCGTCATCATGATGTTACCCGCGGCTGCTAATATGAGTGCATACAGCATAGAGGGCGCGCCTAGGCTTAAGCCGACTGCATAAAAAGCGGCGAACATGGCGGTCACGTGTGCGGTAGTACTGGCAAAGAAATAGTGCATGTACAAATAGACCAAGGTCAAAATTGCCACAGCACCAACCCAGCCCACACCTGTTAGAGCAATGGCTGATTCGATATTGGATGAAAACCAACTGATTAAACCTAGTTTATTAAGATAATCAGCCATCATGACCAGCGCGCCAAACCATACGATGGTGTCCCACGCCGATTTTTCTTTTAGCACATCCTCCCAAGTCAATACGCCAGCCATAATCAGCACAGACAAGCCTAAAAATGCTGTGGCTGTGGCATCTACACTAAACTGATCACCGAAGATAAGCGCAGGAATATTGGCCCAAAGCAGTAGCATTAGGGCAAACACCGCCAGCATAATTTTTTCTTGACGGGTGACGGAGCCAAGCTTGGCTAGGTTTTCTCTTGCATAGTTTTTGGCGTCAGGAGTCTCTTTAATCTCTGGCGGATACACCAGATAAATCACCAGCGGCATAATCAAGATACACAGTAGCCCCGGCACAAACATCGCCAGTGCCCAAGTGGTCCAAGACAGATGAATGTCGCTGCCTGTTGCCTTGTTGACTAAGTCGACGACTAAAGGGTTGGGCGCCGTGGCAGTAATAAACATACCAGAGGTAATGGGGTTGGCATGATAATTGACCATCGCCAGATAACGCCCCATCTTATTTTGGGTACCCTCTTCAGGCGTGGAGTGAAAGCTTAGCGCGATAGAGCGCATAATAGGATGAATAATCCCGCCACCTCGGGCTGTGTTTGAGGGCGTAATAGGCGCAATCATCAGCTCCGCTGCCGCTAATGAATAACCAATACCTAAGGTTTTTTTGCCAAAGATAGAGATGAAGTAATAGGCAATTCTTGAGCCAAGCCCTGTTTTAATCAGGCCACGTGATATCATGACCGCGATACCGATGAGCCAAATTAAGGGGCTTGAGAAGCTTGATAAGGCATCTTGCATAGCCGCTTTAGGCGTCTCAGCTGTCACGCCGGTTAAGGCCACTAAGGTAATACCGATAATGGCCAAAGCACCAATGGGTAAAGCCTTACCGATAATAGCCACGATGGTTGCCACGAACAAGGCTAATAAATGCCAAGCATTGTCGGTGACACCTTCAGGGGTGGGAATCACGAACCAAATAATAAGTCCTACCGCTATTGCTATTAGAGTAGGCCAAAGCTTAAAGGGAAATTTTTCAGGAGCTTCTGACATAAATATTCCTAAGTTAGTTTTTATTATAAATTAATACATCTTGGTTGCGCCATAAGACAATAGCGGCCACCACAAAGCGAGAAGCTAATAAACAATAAACCCCAAACCAGATGACCAGCATGGCATGCTCAGACCCATAAAGTGCGTACACTATATAGGTTAAAGGAAAGAAGATAGCCGACACGATAATGGCCACTTGACGGATTTTTGATCCTGCAGTTAAGCCAAACATGATGCCATCTAGCCAATAAGCACCAGCGCCCATTAATGGTAGTAACGTGGCCACATAACGATACTCTATGGCCAAGTCATATACCGCTGGCAAGTCGGTCATTAGGCTTAAAAAATAAGGCAAAACAAACGCCCAAATGATGCTTAACGATAAGGCCAATAGAAATGTAATGACACCAGTACGCTTGAGTGCAGTGATAAACTGATCACGACCCTTACGCGCCGCCGCCTGTCCTGATAAGCTCTCAGCTGCCACAGCAACCCCATCTAACGCAAAAGCGGAGATACTAAGTACTTGTAGCAGCAGTGCATTAGTGGCCATCACCAAGTCGCCTTGCTGAGCCGATAGACGAGTGATCCAAGCAAAACTTAAGGTAAGCAAAATGGTGCGGATAAAAATGTCTTTGTTCAAAGAAAACAAGCTGAGCATTTTATCAGCGGCATAAATTTGTTTGAGCCTAAGCATTAAGTGTTGGGGCGAGGGTGACACCAAAGCTTTGTGGGGCGAGGCAGCGGTACTCATACTTGCCAAGCTTATACTTGCCAAGCTTTTTTTGGCCAAAATAAGGGCGGTGACACAGCCGGATGCATAGCCGATGACTGTGCCCAAAGCCACGCCTTCAAGACCCATATCAAACAGATACACAAAGCTTAAAGTGAGCACAATATTAATGATAGAAATAAGCAGCTGCACCATCATCATTTGATTGGTTCGGCCTTGTCCGGCAAACCAACCAATAAAAGCGTAGTTCATCAGCTCAAACACAAGGCCATAGTAGCGTACGCTTAAGTAGGTATGAGCAGCTGCACTGCTGTTTGGCTGTGCACCGAGTAAGTCAAGGCCCAGACTCAAGATATAGGGTCGACATACCCACAGTAGCGCCGCCAATATCAGCGCAAGACCCAAGGAGCGGTACAAGATATCAGCCAGCTCATTGGGCGTAGCTAATCCGCTGGCTTGTCGACCTAAAGCTTGAGCGGCAAGACCAGATGACGCATATTGCAAAAAATTAAAGCTGACTAAGATAAGTAGCCACAGCTGTGAGGCAATGCCTAAGCCGGCCAAATTATAAGAGCTTGGAAAATGGCCCACCACACCCACATCAATAGCGCCTTGTAGTGGCATTGCAAGATTAGCAATCAGTACAGGGGCGGCAATAGCAATGATATGACGATAACTAAGATTGAGGGGAGCGGCTGAGTCTTGAGTCATAAAAACCTTAACTTTTTGATCAAATATGAAAGCAAATACAACATGGCCGAATATCAATTGCTGCATAAAAAAATGTTAGGTGGGGCTAGTATCTCTTGGCAAAGATATTAACTCAAGAAGCAAGCTGTAACTTTAGTTAGCAAAGCTTCTTGAGTGATCTCCATAGACTTTATCTTAGTCTTCAAAAGCCTTAGGGTCGTTGAAGCTGACCACTTCTTCTTGGAATTCAGGCTTAACTTTTACGACGAAGTCATCACGCGATAAGCCTAAGGCTAACGGGATTGAGCTTGAGATGTACGTAGAAGAATAAGTACCTGCAATCAGACCGATGAAGAAGGCGAAGGAGAACCAGTATAGGCCGGCACCGCCTAAGAACAGCATCGCCAATACCACAACCAATACCGTAGATACGGTCATAATAGTACGGCGTAAGGTCTCTGTGAGCGATAAATCAATGATTTGCCTTGGACTGGCATCACGCACCCGTCTGAAGTTCTCACGGATACGGTCAAACACAACAATGGTATCGTTCAATGAGTAACCGATTAACGCCAAGATGGCGGCTAATACAGTCAAGTCAAATGGAAACTGAAATAACGCAAACACCCCTAAAGTAACAACGGCATCATGCACTAGGGCCAATAAAGCGCCCACAGCCAACTTGAACTGGAAGCGAACCGCAACGTACAGCATCATCATGCCCAATGCTGTGACGATGGCAATGAGTGAGCTAAGATATACCTCGCTGCCCACCTGACTACCAATGATGTTTACATTGCTAATTTCAGCATTGTTACCTGGTAAATCCAATGCTTTACCTAAGCTTTCATTAAGGCCAGCCACGTTATCTGACTGAGGGGGTAGACGTACCAAAAGCTCAGTAGTACCACCAAGATACTGTACGACAGCATCATCAAATCCAGATTTCTCTAGAGACTGAATGACCTCAGTCTGCTCTACTGGATTTTCATATTTGACATCTGCTGAGACACCACCGGTGAAGTCTAGCCCTAAATTCAAACCATTAATGAACAGCGCACCGATACTGATCAAAACCATCAGAATTGAAAAAATAGCCATCGGCTTTTCAAGCTTCATGAAGGGGATGATGCGCTTAGAACCTACCGCTTTAATGCCCCCTTCGGCTAAAGCGGCTTCATCTTCATAGACGTCTGCATCAAAGCCATTGCTGGCTGCTAAATCTTGAGAGGTGGTTAAGTCTGTAGACTCTGACACCGCACTGCGATTTGAGCTGTTATTTTTACCATCACGGCGAGGGCCACGTCTGCGGCGACGACCGCCTTCAATATAGTCAGGATGTGAGCCGCCTGGCGTGTTGTTCGGTTGGTCGTTTTGATTGTTATTAGACATTATTCTCTCCTAGCCTATGCTCAATTTATCGACAGATTTACGATTGCCATAAATCAGGTGAACCAAAGCACGTGTCACGATAATGGCTGTGAATAGCGAGCTTAAAATACCAATCGCTAGGGTAATTGCGAACCCTTTGATTGGACCAGAACCAATTGAGAATAAGATAATAGCGACCAATAACGTGGTGATGTTACCATCAAAAATACTGCTAAAGGCGCGGTCAAAACCGGCAACAATAGCAGATTTTGGCCTTACGCCCTCGGCAATCTCTTCGCGTATACGCTCAAAGATAAGCACGTTGGCATCCACCGCCATACCAATGGTCAATACGATACCAGCAATACCAGGTAGGGTTAAAGACGCCCCTAAGATAGACAATACCGCAATCATAATAATAAGGTTAAAGGCCAGAGCAATATTGGCAATCACCCCAAACAGACGATAGAACAAGATCATAAATAAGAAGACCAGTAAGTAACCAATCTTAGTTGAGAACAAGCCATCATCGATGTTTTGTTGACCCAGTGACGGACCAATGGTGCGCTCTTCTACGAAGTACATTGGCGCAGCCAGAGCACCAGAGCGAAGCAATAATGCCAGCTCAGCGGCCTCAGCATTACTGTTTAAGCCAGTAATACGGAATGAGGAGCCCAGCACCGCTTGAATATTGGCTTGGCTAATGATTTTGGTCTCAGCGTAGGGGGTACGCGTCTCAATGGTCTCGCCAGTGTTTGGATCTTTGCTGTAGGCGATTTTTTGTTTGTTTTCAATAAACAGTACAGCCATCTGCTTGCCAACAGCGCTCTTAGTGGCATTTTGCATCAGCTTACCACCAGCGGTATCTAGGGTAATATTTACCTCAGGTGCCCCATTTTCATCTAGACCAGAGGTGGCGCCTTGGACTTTTTCACCCGTTAAGATGGGCTGACGGTTTAGCAAAGATGGTGGGCCATCAAGTGTCATGTAAGGAAAGGCTTCGGTGCCTGCAGGAGGAATGCCACCTGCATAAGTGGTGTTCTCATCAGCAACTAAGCGAAACTCTAAGTTTGCGGTACGACCTAACACACGCTTGGCTTCAGCGGTGTCTTGGACACCTGGCAATTCAACCACAATACGGTTGCTGCCTTGCGACTGAACCAACGCTTCTGATACCCCAAGCTCAGCGATACGGTTACGTAGTGTGGTTAAGTTTTGACCCACTGCGTATTCATTAATCTCTTTTAAAGTTGCCTCATTATAATTCAGGCGCAGTGCAGGACCTTGATCATCCATCAATGCCTGCATGTCAAACTGGGCACCATGGTCACGCTGGATAATGCGCTGTGCTTTGTCACGCAGATCAACATCTTTAAAATGCAGTACTAAGCCTTGCTCCACCACGTTAATACCTTTGGCGGCCACACGCTCAGCACGTAAGCTGCTGCGCACATCATTACTGGTGGTTTTTAGACGCTGCTCTAAGGCTTTGTTCATATCGACTTCAAGAACAAAGCGCACACCACCACGTAAGTCTAGCCCAAGCTTTAATGGCTTGGCACCGATACTGCGCAGCCATTCTGGGGTGGTTTGAGCCAGGTTTAAAGCCACAACATAGTCATTACCAAGTTGTTGGCGCAGTACTTCTTGAGCTTTTCGTTGCTCTGCCCCGTTTTCTACACGTAACAAAGCACTGTTACCTGAGAAGGTGGGATCATGATAGGCGATACCCGCTTCATCAAGCAGTTGAGTGGATTGGGTTAGCACCTCTTCAGTCAGCTCGGTACCTGCTGAGGCACTGGTTACTTGAACCGCAGGTTCGTCAGGATATAAATTCGGCAGAGCATAAAGCCCAGCGATGACGAGCACGGTGACGATTAAGAAATATTTCCAGGCAGGGTAATGCATAGTAGCTTCTTCACTTGAGGGAAGGGAAACAGTAGAGTGCTATAGGCAGTCTTTAACAGATAAGATACGTATAAAACGAGGTGATAAGCGCTATTGTTAAAGCAATCAAATTGGGCTTATAACACTGAACTATAGTTATCGCGAGTGACGCACTCTAATTCATTTAACTAAAACATATAATCCAAAAACCCCTCCCATTTTGCCGTCAAACCAGTGATGGTTTAGGGGCATGGGGTTGGTTTTTGGATTAATTAACGGTCATAATAAACTGTTATTGCAAGCCATCAATTGTGCCATTTGGCAAAACTGAGATGACAGAAGCACGTTGTATCATTACGTCGTTTCTATCGTTTAGGCTAACTACCGCGTAGTCGCCTTCAATAGATTTGATTTTGCCCATTAAGCCGCCAGCGAAGATAACTTCGTTGCCAACAGCCAACGAGTCCACCATATTGCGGTGCTCTTTGGCGCGTTTTGACTGAGGCCTGATCACCAAAAAGTAAAAAATTGCGAAAATGGCTAATGGGAAAATCCATTGCATAATCATAGCAGGGCCACCGGCCGCTTCTGGAGCCGCGTGGGCCGCTTGAATAAATAAACTCATCTTACTTCCTTAAAATTCAATAAATAACAGGGATTAGCTGTCGGCGGCAAGGCCTACGTTAAGGCAGGTCACCGACCTAAGATTGCGCATAATCTGACAGACAATTTATGCCGCCCTTCCTGTTATTGGTATATAGGGCTATAGTTGTCATAATTTAACACGCATAGTACCAAAAAAATGGCCTATTGATAACTATTACTTGTAATACAGCACGTTAATCCGTGTGATTCGGTCATTTTTCACAAAAAAACAGATTATGGCATAAAATGAATGCTAGCGGCATGCGCTTATAAAGCGCTATAATCGCATTTATTAGCGTATTTAATAAGTCAATGTCTATAATAAATGCGCCCTATTTTACTCTTTTTCTAAATTTGATTATTTTGAGGTCACTATGCGTTTTGTCTTAATTGTTTTATTATTTTTGATTTTTGGCTATTCTTTGGGTCTGGTATTGGTCAACGGTAGCGAAGTGGCAGTAAATTTACTGTTTACTCAAGCGCCAGCCATGAACTTAGGTCTGTTATTAATTTTGTGTCTGTTCTTAGGTGTCGTGATCGGCATGCTATTGGCTTTATTACTGTTTAAAGTACTACAAAACAAGTGGGAAATTGGCCGTTTGAGTAAAGAGAACAAGCGCTTACAAGAAGAGCTGGCTCAGTCAACCATCGAGATAGAGCGTCTATCAACTGTTAAGACTGCCGATCAGACCATCTATGTTGACTCACAAGCGGGCGTAGATACCGTGGATACGACCGTTATTAGATAAGATAAGATGTTATAGCGATTAAAAAACGGCCTCAGGGTCGTTTTTTTTGGCCGAGTGGTTGAGTGACGGGTCATAACAATCGATTAACATGAAAACTAAGTGGTCAACTGTGGATTAATTTAGCGCTTTGCAGGCGCATCCTATATACTATTTATTTGCTCAAGCTTATCTGCTAAAGCGATTTAATCAGCTCATTTTATTATTTATGATACATGCTTAGGAGGCAATGTGACCCAACTTCAGCAGTCCAAGTCAATTCTGCAAAACAAACCACAATTAACCCGGCCCAATTCGCCTATTATTGTGGCGTTAGATAAAGCCTCTTTGAATGAAGCCTTGGCTTTGGCCGATCAGCTGGATCCTAAGTATTGCCGCGTAAAAGTGGGTAAAGAGCTGTTTACACGCTGTGGACCTCAAATTATCGATGAGTTACATCAACGAGGCTTTGAGGTGTTTTTGGATCTAAAATTCCATGACATTCCCAATACCACAGCACAAGCGGTATTGGCAGCAGCAGATATGGGGGTATGGATGGTCAATGTACATGCCAGTGCTGGTCTTGAAGCGATGCAGACGGCCAAAGAGCGCTTGGTAAACGGTGGCCATGAGACGTTATTGATTGCAGTGACAGTATTGACCTCTATGACTGAGGTGGGGCTGCGTCAGCTGGGGATCGATGTGCCGGTCAATGAGCAAGTTGAGCGTTTGGCGCTGCTGACTAAAGAGGCGGGACTTGATGGGGTAGTGTGCTCCGCTCAAGAGGCCAGTCGTCTCAAACAGCTTTGTGGGAGGGATTTTCAATTGGTGACCCCAGGCATCCGTACCCTTGAGGATGCAGCCGATGACCAAAAACGTATTTGTACCCCAGAGCAGGCTATGAAAAACGGCTCAGATTATCTGGTTATAGGCCGCTCTATCACCCACGCTGATAATCCCACCCAAAAGATGTCACAAATTCTTGATACGTTATGAAACTACAACTATTAAGTGATCTTCATATCGACAGTTATGCCAAACGGGATAAGCCGCTGGGCCATATCCCAAAGACAGCAGCCGATATTATCTTGGTAGCCGGAGATACCGCCAACAGTGATAAGGGGATGGCTTGGCTACAGCAGCAAGCCATGCTCAACGAAACGCCTGTGGTGACCATTGCCGGAAATCATGAATATTTCTCAGAAGACATTTTGTGCTTCGATCAGCAGCTGGCTCAGTGGGATACTTTTGACAGTAACCGCATGAGTGGGCTAAAAGTACTACAGTGTGATCAGATTGATATCCAAGATGTGCGTATCTTAGGCTGTAATTTGTGGACCGACTATCAGTTTGGTGCCACCGAAGAGACGCGAGAGGTCGTCATGTCATTTATGCGAGACTACCGGCAAATTTACGCAGGCGAACAGTTATTCTCGCCTGAGATTTCGGTGCAGATTCATGCTCAGCACCGCGCTTGGCTCAAGCAGGCTTTAATAGAGGCACACAGTGAGCACAAGAAGGTAGTGGTCATGATCCATCACAGTGTCACCCCCAGATCGGTATCACAGCGGTACGCAGGTATGCCAAGCAATGCTGCATTTGTCAGTGACTTAAGTGCTTGGATGCACAAGCCATGGGCTCCTAAGCTATGGCTACATGGTCATACGCATGAGGCTTTTGACTATATAGAAGGCAATACTCGAGTGATTGTGAATCCCCGTGCTTATCCTGGTGAGGTGAGTAGTACTCAATTAGAGTTTGACTGGTCAAAAATGGTGGAGGTTTGATACGGCGAAATTATGACAAATAATTCAACAGATAAAATCACAAGCCATGACGTTCGTTTGGATAACAAGTCCATACAGCCGGAGTTTGGTTCTGCCAAGCTTAACACAGGCGATTTAACACTCACTGACAATACCCCCAGTCTACATAAGACAGCGCCGGCGCCTGCGCATCTGCCACCGAGTATGATGCATTCGGTTAAGCATTTGCCGCATAATAATGAGCGGCTGATTTTATTCACCCGTCATTCTTTAAGAGAGCGCTCAAATGGTCAGGGCTTTGCCAGCTATGACTTACCGTTAACCCCGCAAGGCCGAGTGCTGGCCAAGTCATGGGGGCGCTGGCTGGCAGAGTCTTTACCGTACTCTTTAGATACGCATAGTATTGCCAGTCCCATTTGGCGCTGTGTAGATACTGCCAAATTGATGCAAGAGGGGGCGGGGGTGAGTCAGCCCATTGCTCATGAGCCGCTATTGGTCGAGCCTGGTAGTTTGGTGGTTGATGCTAAGCTTGCCAATGCGGTGTTTAAAGAGATTGGTGCTTTAGAGTTTATCAATGCTTTTTTACAAAATAGCTTGCCAAGTACTAAGCCTGCCAATAAAGGGGCTTTAGATTTATTATCTGTACTGTATCAATCGCAGCCGCAGCCGGGACACTTGTCGCTGGCGGTCAGTCATGATACTTTGCTCGCGGCGTTTTTGGGCGTTATGACCCAAAGCACAGGCATTACTTGGGATGATTGGCCTAAGATGATGGAGGGGATGTTCTTGTGGTTTGATGATAAGCCGTTTGAGCAGGCGACTGCCAACTTTATTTGGCGTGGTGAGAGATTTGAAGTACCCACACAGCGTTTAATATTGCCTTAGTCTGCCAGTCATTTAAAGATTTATGGCTAAATTTGAAGTCTGTATCTGACAAAAAAGAGCCCCTAACTTCATAAAAAGTTAGGGGCTCTTTTTTGGGTTATATCAAATCAATTAAGCTTTAAGTGCTTTGATTGCTTTGTTATAACGGCTCTTATGACGAGCAGCTTTGTTCTTATGGATAACACCTTTGTCAGCCATACGATCAATAACAGGTACTGCTTTGTTATAAGCGGCAGTAGCGGCATCATAGTCACCAGCTAAGATAGCGGCATCTACTTTTTTGATGTAAGTACGGATCATTGAACGCTGTGATGCAGCGTGCTGACGACGAGTGTTGTTTTGACGAACGCGTTTACGAGCTTGTGCTGAGTTAGCCACGGATGTCTCCTTGGTAGAGTTTAATTACTAAAATTAGGACTCAGTAATAATTACTGATGAATATAAAAATCAATAGTTTATAGCAAAAACTAATTGACGCAAAATTCTATTTGTAAAATAACACAAAACTTATCAATTAATGCCATTAAGCAAGCTTAGGGCAGGGCAATGGTAAGCTTTCCTATTTTAGCCATCATGGATCTGAGACTATCCATTGACTAGCAAATAGTTGTTGACACAAAATAGCTGGTTATCAGAGCAGCCCATCTAATAACGTGATATTTAAGTCTAAAGGGTTGTGAGTAATCACTTATCTTAGCTTAAATCTAAGCGGCCGTTGTGTCATTTACACCAAATTGGAATATTATATTTGTGTGTAAATTAAAGCCGCCAATTTTAACAAATTTGGCAGCTTAATACAATATAAACTCAAGAAATGAGCGGCTTTTGGGGCATATTAATAGCACCAAAGGCCTATAGCGAGATTATTATTTTTCTAACTGCTTAGGATCGGCTTTAACCACTCTGGTTTTGGCAATCCTATCGTGAATACTGCGGCGCTCTTTATTTATAGTCATCACCACAAAATCAGCCAATAAAATCATAGGGCCTACCATGGGTAGAATATACAGTGCTGACGTAATGACGCTGCGCATTAAAATAACCTGAGTCGCTGAAGCCAGTTTTTTTGACTGCTCATCAACAATACGAATACCATTCACCAATTTACCAATGGTCTGCCCACGTCTTAGTAATAAGATCAGCTGAATGGCAAACAGCGCCAAAAACATAATCGAGGTCATTGAGCTTAAATGCTCAGGAACCGATTGCGCCAATTGGGTCATTTTTTCCATGTCGCCATTGGTGGCGGTAATTTTTGCAAAATCATAATTTAAGCCTGACAAAAAGGGTAAGTAGCAGGCCAAAAATAATAAAGCGTCGAGCAGTACCGCAAAAACTCGGCTGCTAATGCTGGCCAGCTGTGTGGGCGCGGCCATGCTGGCGGTCTGTTTTTTTAGACTAACTGGCTTATTGATATTAAAAGGCTTATTGCCTGAGGGCGATGTAGTCGAATGAGACTCTTTTTTGCCATAAAGCTCAGCCACAGATACTCGCTTTGGCGGTACTGAGCTTATGCTGCCATTTGGGTTGTAGTGATTTTTGCCTTGGGTCATTTCACCAACTTGCTGCCACTGTTCCATACCGGCATGCCACATCAGATCACTTAAGTCTACCTGACCGGTGGCAAGCATATTATTGAGCTCTGTGAGCGTGTAAGGACCCGCCTGAACTTGGTTTCTTGCTAGATAAATCTGCATTGATATAACAACCTTTTGTAAAATCAAAACCACTACTTAAGACAAAATTCATTAAAACAGTTAAATTAAAGTGTTTAAGCTATTTTTATCCCTATAGTTTTTATAGTTGGGTGTAGCGCGGTGGCTTTCAATCTTATTTATTATATTAAATGAAAACGACCACAATAATCAATAAAACTTGATAATTGTGGTCGCCGGATTAGAGGCTAAAGATTAACCTCTAAGCTGTCTGCTTTTCAGCGCTGTGCCTAATTAGCCATTTTGTTTGGCATTGGCATCATCGGCTAAGAACATCCAAGTGTCTAGGACTGAGTCTGGGTTTAATGATACAGAGTTGATACCTTGCTCCATTAACCAGTAAGCTAGATCTGGGTGATCTGATGGGCCTTGACCACAGATACCGACATATTTACCTTGCTTACGGCATTCTGCAATGGCCATTGACAGTAGTTTTTTCACCGCAGCATCACGCTCATCAAATAGATGAGAGACGATACCTGAGTCACGGTCTAGACCTAAGGTTAACTGAGTTAAGTCGTTAGAGCCGATTGAGAAGCCATCGAAATGCTCTAAGAATTCTTCAGCCAATAGGGCGTTGGTAGGTAGCTCACACATCATGATAAGCTCTAGGCCATTTTCACCACGTTTTAGACCGTTGGCGGCTAAGATTTCAACCACTTGACGCGCCTCATCAGTAGTACGTACGAATGGGATCATGATTTTAACGTTGGTTAAACCCATTTCATCACGCACACGCTTTAATGCACGGCATTCAAGATCGAAGCAGTCACGGAAGTTCTCAGACACATAGCGGCTAGCACCACGGAAACCAAGCATTGGGTTTTCTTCTGATGGCTCATACAGCTTACCACCGATTAAGTTGGCATATTCGTTTGACTTGAAGTCAGACATACGAACGATAACAGGCTGGTTTCTAAAGGCCACGGCTAGCGTTGAGATACCCTCAACCAATTTGTCTACATAGAAATCTACAGGAGAGGCATAGCCTGAGATGCGCTCTTTAATGGCTTGCGACACTTCACGTGGTAGCGTGTTCATGTTCAATAGCGCTTTTGGATGCACACCAATCATACGGTTGATGATGAACTCTAGACGCGCTAGGCCCACACCTGCGTTTGGAATTTGAGCAAATGAGAAAGCACGGTCAGGGTTGCCCACGTTCATCATAATCTTAAATGGAAGCTCTGGCATAGAGTCGATAGAGCTGCTCTTCACCTCAAAGTCTAATAGACCTTCATAGATAAATCCGGTGTCACCCTCAGCACACGACGCAGTCACTTCTTGGCCATCGGTCAATACTTCAGTGGCATTACCACAGCCAACGATAGCAGGTACACCTAATTCACGAGCAATAATCGCTGCGTGACAGGTACGACCACCACGGTTGGTGATGATGGCAGAAGCACGCTTCATAACAGGTTCCCAATCTGGATCTGTCATGTCAGATACCAGCACGTCACCGACTTGTACTTTGTCCATTTCATGGATGCTGTTTACCACACGTACTTTACCTGAGCCTACGCGCTGACCGATCGAGCGACCTTCGCATAAGATTTTAGCGTCTTTGCTTTGTACCAAGTAGCGTTCCATGACGTTGCGGTCTTGGCGACTCTTAACGGTTTCTGGACGTGCTTGAACGATAAATAGCTTGCCTGAATCACCGTCTTTGGCCCACTCGATGTCCATTGGTTGACCGTAATGTTTTTCGATAACCAATGCTTGTTTGGCAAGTTCAGTCAGCTCTTCTGTCGTTAGTGAGAACTGGTTGCGATCTTCTTTTTCTACTTCGATGGTTTTTACTGAACGGGTAGTGCTGCCTTCATCGCCATACACCATTTTTTGATGTTTGCTGCCTAGGTTACGGCGGATAACAGCAGGCTTACCCTCTTTTAATAGCGCTTTTGATAGGTAGAATTCGTCTGGGTTAACCGCACCCTGTACCACCATTTCACCTAGACCATAGCTTGAGGTGATAAATACCACTTCATCAAAGCCGCTTTCGGTATCTAGAGTAAACATAACGCCGGCCGCGCCAGTTTCTGAGCGAACCATACGCTGGATACCCGCTGATAGGGCAACACCTGCGTGCTCAAAACCTTGGTGAACACGGTAAGCGATAGCGCGGTCATTATAAAGTGATGAGAACACCTCTTTAATAGCGATCAGAACGTTTTCGATACCACGGATGTTTAGATAGGTCTCTTGTTGACCGGCAAATGAGGCATCTGGCAAGTCTTCTGCTGTGGCAGATGAGCGAACAGCAACCGCAATGTCTTGGCCTTCGCTCATCACTTCAAAAGCGTCACGAATTTCTTGCTCTAGTGACTTAGGTAGCTCTTGTTCGATAATCCAGTTACGAATTTTTTCACCGGTTTCGGTCAATTTTTTGACATCATCAACGTCTAGGCTTTTAAGCTCATTGTTGATTTTGTCTAACAGACCTGTCTCGATCAAAAAGCTATTGAAAGCCGCTGCAGTAGTAGCAAAGCCGCCAGGAACACTCACACCTAAATCTGATAAGTGGCTAATCATTTCGCCTAAAGAGGCGTTTTTACCGCCGACTGTGTCGACGTCGTTTTTGCCTAGCTTGTCAAGGGTAATAACTTGCGGTGCTGTCATGATAACTCCAGGAAATAAGGTTATTTTTTTAAATTATAACGTTATTTAAAAAAATTGTGTAGGGTCAGTGCGCTGTGAGATTGGGCGTAGTCAACACTCTGACGGGTTACGGTAGTAGATTTGGGAATACTATAGCATTTAAGTTAATTGAGAGTCTATGTTACCCAGTTGTATCAAGGCTGAATTATGCCGTTTTTAGCCTTTAATAGCATAGCTTATAATGCAATTAAAATACAGATATTTATTTTAGAAATGATATCTTTTTGGTTGTTTTTTGAACAGTTTTGAGCTTCAAGGCAGTTGCTATGGCTATTCTATGGCTATCAAAAATAAGGGCATTTAGCACACGGCCTAAATAAAGCCTAAAAAAGACAGACGCGGTAATTGTCAAAATTAACTTAAATAGATTGCGATAAATCAGGTTAAGTTATTACATACTCAAAACTTATTACACACTCAAAACACCGATAATTTGATAAGATGCGCTTAGTTTATAAAATTTGGTTTTTAACGCTCTGCTGCTAAGGAATTTTATGGAAAATCTACTCAATACTCTGTCGGTAAAACCCACCATCCAAAATCGTAGTGCACTGGCTGTCGATGACAAGCCGCAAGTGATTCGGGTGGCCTTTTTTATCTCAGATGGTACCGCCATTACGGCAGAGACCTTAGGCCGCTCTATCTTAAGCCAGTTCGCCAGTGTGCCTTTTGAGACGCGAGTTATTCCTTATGTGGACACCATTGAGACAGCAGAGGCGGCGGTAAAACACATCAATGAAGCCTATCAGTCTACCGGTATTCTGCCTTTGGTGTTTGATACCATTGTAGATCCTGATATTCGTGCGGTGGTGAATTCTGCTCAGGCTTGTAATCTTGATATGTATGAGGGATTAATTGGCCGTATTACTGATGAGATAGGGGTAGAGCCAGACGGTCATTCAGGCCACGCCCATGATAATGTGGACTCAGAAACCTACAAATCTCGTATTGATGCGGTACATTTTGCACTAGATAATGATGATGGCGCTCGCACCCGTCATTATGATATGGCCGATATCATTCTAATCGGGGTATCTCGATCTGGCAAAACGCCCACCTCTTTATACTTAGCCTTACAGTTTGGTATTCGTGCCGCTAACTATCCGCTGACCGAAGATGATTTGTTTGATAACCAGCTGCCCAAAGCGCTACAGCCGCACCGTGGTAAATTGTTTGGTCTGATTATTGATACTGAGCGTCTTCAAAAGATTCGACAAGAGCGCAGAGCCGGTAGTCGTTACGCCAGTTATAAACAGTGTGAAGAGGAGCAGCGGGCAATTCAGGCAATTTATATGACCCAAAATATTCCCAGCCTAAATGTCTCTGAGATGTCGGTCGAGGAGATTGCTACCCGTATTTTACAAATTACCGGATTAAAGCGCCGTATTGGATAAGGCTACTTTACCATGACCTAAGGGTCAGTATTTGTTATAATGGCGCCAGTTTTTATTGGGCATTTTCACAGGCTCTAAAATAGCCAATATCAAAAAGTGATTCCGAAAAAAACATTTTGTGCCACTGAGCGATTGCCGTACCCACTGCAGCCAGAACTATAATACCAAAGAGGATGATATGTCTAAAAAACGTAAAGGTGATGAAACCAGCGATATTAACGATGACAAACAAAGCACTCAAACAGCGGCTAATGAGATTGGCAGTGCTGCACCTAGTGTGTTATCAGAAGTCAAAAAAACGCCTGTCAAAGCCAGTGACAGCTCGTTAGAGGACACCTTGTTTCATCCAAACCTCATCAGTCCATTAGATAACGATCGCATTCGTATCAATTCTGGGTTCACTCGTGACTCTGAGCGCCTAAAAAATGACAATCATGAGTATGAATATGATGCTGTCGTTGTTGGCGCAGGTCCTGCTGGGGAAGCAGCGGCCATGAAGCTTGCCAAATCTGGCAAAAAAGTTGTGGTAGTCGATGCCCGTAGTCAAGTCGGTGGTAACTCAGCCCATGTGGGGACCATCCCCAGTAAGGCGCTACGTCAGTCTGTGTTCAACTTAATTAACTATCGCCGTGACCCTTTATTCTCTCAAGGCTTAGACTATTATCAGGTACCTTTAAATAAGGTGCTGACCAAAGCGCGTAAAGTCGTGCGTAATCAAGTAGACACGCATACCCGTTTTTATGAGCGCAATCAGATTGAAGTGCGTCATGGCTGGGCAAGCTTTGTAGACAATCACACCTTGCATATCGAATTAGGTGACGGCTTAGGTTTTGAAACCATCACGTTTAACAAAGCCATTATCACAGTCGGTAGCCGTCCGTATCGTCCAGACTTATTAGATTTCGATCATCCACGCGTGTTTGACTCTGACAAAATCTTGCAAATGGATTATGTGGTCAAAAAAATCATCATCTATGGTGCTGGCGTGATTGGCTGTGAATATGCTTCTATCTTCACCGGTCTTGGCTATAAGGTGGACTTAATCAATAACCACGACTCGTTGCTAAGCTATCTGGATAAAGAGATTAGCGATGCTTTATCGCATGACTTCCGTCAGTTTGGGGTATTGGTTCGCAATAACGAAGAGATTGAAAAGCTTGAGACCTATGACGACTGCGTTATTTTATATCTAAAAAGTGGTAAAAAAATCAAATCAGATGCCATTTTGTGGTCGAATGGTCGTTCAGGCAATACAGAAAGCCTAAACTTAGAGGGCATTGGCCTAAAAGCCAACAGCCGAGGCCAGCTCAAAGTCGATGACACTTATCGTACTGAGGTTGAGAACATCTATGCTGCCGGTGATGTTATTGGCTGGCCATCACTGGCTTCTGCCGCTTATGACCAAGGCCGCTGTGCAGCTGCCTTCATGGTGGGTGATGAAGATGCTGAGCCGGTATCTAGCGTACCTACTGGTATTTATACCATCCCTGAGATTTCAAGTATCGGTAAAACTGAGCAAGAATTGACCGATGAGAAAGTACCTTATGAAGTGGGTCAGGCTTTCTTTAAGCATTTGGCACGTGCCCAAATCATCGGTGAGCGTTCAGGCGTACTAAAAATCTTATTCCACCGCGAAACCTTAGAGATTTTGGGTATCCACTGCTATGGCAATCATGCCTCTGAGATTATTCACATTGGTCAAGCCGTTATGAAATGTGGTCACAATCTAGAGTACTTTGTGAATACCACCTTTAACTATCCCACCATGGCAGAAGCGTACCGTGTGGCTGCGTTAAATGGTCTAAACCGCGTATTTTAATCTAAGTGGTTCAGTGTTTAACTACCATAAAAAAGGAGACTGCTTGGCAGTCTCTTTTTTATAGGTGCAATTACAGTTGCAACTTGTCAGCGGTTGGTGTTGAATAGTTGGATAAATACGACTGATGTTGAGGTAAACGTATGCCTCATATAAATCACAACAAATAAGGACATAACAATGAGCATTAAGCATTACGAAGATGATAATATTTTTGCTAAGATTTTATCGGGTGATATCCCTTGTCACAAGGTATACGAAGATGACAAGACCTTAGCCTTTATGGATATCATGCCGCAAGCTAAAGGTCATGTGTTGGTTATTCCTAAACAAAAAGCGGTAGAGCTTTCGCAGCTTGAGCCTGAGTATGCCAGTGCGGTACTGATGACGGCCAAAAAGGTGATGGCAGCACAGCGTAAAGTATTTGATCGTGAAGGCATTATTCAAATGCAGTTAAATGGCGCTGAGGCAGGCCAAACCGTCTTCCATTATCATGTGCATCTCATTCCCTCTAATATCCATGAGCTAGGTAAACATGCTGTGGTTCAAGCAGACATGGCAGAGCTTGCACAGCAGGCTGAGCAGCTAGCAGCAGCGATTGAGCACGCTTAACAGGCCGCTTTGGGCGCTGGGTGTCTAAACCTTAGGTTTTGAGTTAACGCTTGAGTTTTAGGTATTAGCCCTTACAATAGCGGCAGGATAAAACGGGCTTGTCCTTATTAGGGCAAGCCTTTTTGTCTGCAAATAATATACTTTTTTTAAAATGATTTTTTGAGCGATTCAATGGCAAATGATATGACATTACCCACCACCTTGGCCGATCATCCCTTATTGCAGCCATTATATATTGGCGGATTAGAGATTCAGAACCGATTGATGGTGGCGCCTATGGCTGGAGTAACAGACAACCCGTTTCGACGCTTATGCAAGTCGTTTGGGGCCGGTCATGCCGTCAGCGAAATGATGACGGCTGATGCCACGTTATATGCCCATAAAAAGTCGTTATTTCGAGCCAACTTTGAGGGAGAAATTGCTCCCATATCCGCGCAAATTGCAGGCGCAGATGTTGATAAAATTGCTGAAGCGGCTCAGTATCAGGTCAATAATGGGGCGCAGATTATTGATATTAATATGGGCTGCCCGGCCAAGAAGGTGTGCCGTAAACTGGCAGGCTCAGCTTTATTAAAAGATGAAGATCTGGTGGCACGTCTGCTGGATGCGACAGTGGCCGCAGTGGATGCACCTGTCACTTTAAAGACACGCTTGGGCTATGAAAATGGACAGGAGAACATCTTGCGTGTGGCCAAGCGAGCAGAAGAGGCGGGCATTGCTGCCATTGCTATCCACGGCCGTACTCGAGAAGACAAATACGGAGGTCAGGCCCGTTATGATCTCATTCGTGAAGTAAAGCAATTGGTTAACATCCCGGTGATTGCCAATGGCGACATTGACAGCCCCCAAAAAGCCATAGAAGTGTATGAGCAGACCGGCTGTGATGCCATTATGATTGGTCGTGCTGCTCAAGGTCAGCCTTGGCTGTTTCGAGATATCGCCCATTATTTGCAGACCGGTGAGATATTACCAGCCCCCAGTATTGAGCAGTTAAGACAAATTGTATTGACTCATTTACAAGAGCTATATGATTTTTATGGTGAATACTCAGGCTGCCGCATCGCCCGCAAGCACATTGCTTGGTATACCTCTGGTATCGAGGATTCTAACGCCTTTAGGCAGGCCATGTATGGCGAGGAGAGCACTGCTGGTCAATATAAAGTGGTGGATACGTTTTTATCCTCTCATTCAGCTCGTGAAAGCTAGACCGGCATCAGTACAGACCAACTTTGGCTAGGATTCACCGCTCAAATGGGTTAAATTAGGCGTTCAGTCTTTGTTATGAGAATGAGTCCATGCCCGTAAGCCCCGCCAACCCCTCCGATTCTGCTTGTCATCCGGCTCAATCTACTAAGATTGACGGCTCATCTATTAATCATAATTGTGCTGAGCAATATGGCGGTGAGCCGGTGCTGAGCGTCAGTCACCTACATATTGCGCAAGCACACACTGTGCTGGTGCAGGATCTATCCTATCGGCTGTATCAAAAGCAAACTTTGGCCATCGTTGGCGAGTCCGGCTCTGGTAAGTCTTTATCGAGCTTGGCGCTACTTGGCTTATTACCTGAGAGCTTAAGCGTTAAGGGGACGGTCAGCTTACAGCAGGTAGGTGAGTTGCCCATCACCCAGCAGCCGGATGGCTTTGCTAGGCGTCAAGTTAAGCGTGAGCGTATTTTAAAGCAAATCCGCGGGGCAAAAATTGCGATGGTGTTCCAAGAGCCAATGACGGCCTTAAACCCCCTGCATACAGTAGGCAAGCAAATTGCTGAGAGTCTGCGCTTGAGTGGCCTCCCAAAATCTCAGATTAAAGCGCGCATTATTGAGCTGTTAAATGATGTCAATATCAAGCAGCCTGAGCAAAAATTAAATCGCTATCCGCATGAGCTCTCAGGGGGTCAGCGTCAGCGGGTAATGATTGCTATGGCGCTTGCTCAAAACCCCGATGTGCTCATTGCCGATGAGCCCACCACCGCTCTTGATGTCAGCTTGCAGCATGAGATTCTTGAGCTGCTTAATCGGCTAAAACAACAAAAAGGCATGGCGATGTTGCTGATCAGCCATGATCTGAACCTAGTACGCCGCTATAGCCATCAAATCATTGTGATGCAGCAAGGCACAGTGGTGGAGCAAGGGCTAAGTGAGCAGATTTTTAACCATCCCAAAAGCGCTTATACCCTGTCATTAATTAACCAAAACTTTGGCCCAGCGCTATCTTTATCAGATGATAGCGATACCGTACCTATTATTAAAGCCATCAACTTATCGATTGCCTTTGCTGCCAAAAAAAGTCTGCTGGGCGGGGTGAGTGAGTGGGCACCTGCAGTAAACAATGTCAGCTTTGAGTTGGCACGTGGCGCCTCATTAGGTATTGTGGGTGAGTCAGGCTCAGGCAAGACCACCATCGCCTTGGCCTTGTCTCGATTGCTCAGTACTCAGGCTCAGGTAAGCGGCGAGATTGACGTGGCAGGCATAAAAGTAAATAGCCTAAGCAAAAGTAAGCTGCGTCACTTTCGTTCTACCTTACAAATGGTGTTTCAAGATCCTTTCGCCAGTATCAATCCACGATTTAACGTCATGCAAATCATTGAAGAAGGTCTATTGGTAAAAGGGGTGGACAAGGCTGAGCGTGAAAAGGCAGTGATTGACGTGCTACAAACGGTGAACTTGCCGCCAGACTTTGTTTATCGCTATCCACATGAGCTGTCAGGAGGTCAACGTCAAAGAGTGGCACTGGCACGTGCACTGATTATGCGTCCAAAGGTTATCATCTTAGATGAGCCGACCTCTGCCTTAGATAGCAGCACCCAGGTGGCTGTGGTGCATCTACTAAGAGATATCCAGGCTCGGTTTGGTATCAGCTATATCTTTATCAGCCATGATCTAAAAGTTGTGCAGGCTTTGTGTCAGCACATTATGGTATTAAAGGCGGGGGCGTGTGTCGAATATCAACCCACTCAGCAGCTATTTGAGAATCCTCAGCATCCTTATTCAAAGTTACTGATTGATACCAGTGCCCATAGCCAGCAGTTTTAACCCATCAAAAAACCCGCCTATAAAGACGGGTTGATATCAGTAAACACGGTCAATGGCTAGGGATAGATAAGCGGTTTAGAGCTTTGAGGCCGGCAGCGCAGCAAAGAATTCGTTGCGGGCTTGCATATCCGTCTTAAAGTCGCCTAGCATGGCTGTGGTACGGGTGCTAGATAACTGCTTATTGACCCCGCGCATCATCATACACATGTGCGAGGCGTCCATAACTACAGCTACGCCGCGGCACTGAGTCACCTCCATAATGGCTTCAGCGACTTGTTGGCTTAAGCTTTCTTGGATTTGTAAGCGGCGGGCATACATATCGATAATGCGTGCCACTTTGGATAAGCCCAGTACTTTACCATCTGGTAAGTAGCCCACATGAGCGACACCATGAAACGGCAGCAAGTGATGCTCACACAATGAGTAAAACTCAATATTATGCACCAATACCAACTCAGAGTTATCCGTAGGGAATACCGCATTATTGGTCACTTCAGTGAGTGATTGATGATATCCTTGGGTTAAATAACCAAATGCCTTGGCGGCGCGAGTAGGCGTATCTAGTAAGCCTAGTCGATTTAAATCTTCTCCAGTAGAGGCGATTAATTTGGCATAAAGATCAGGACTGGGCAGTCTGGGATCTAGGGCTGTTTTTAAAGAATTTGAATTAGAATCACACATAGTTATAAATAGCAAAATAGAAGAATGCTATAGCTTAACGGCTACAAATAAATTGTAAAGGTCTTTGTCAAAAAATAGCTGAGTATTTTTCACCTAAGAGATAAAAAAACACAGATTACTGTGAATTATGCTGACTTTTGTATTATTATGCACATCACAAAAGTCTGAGTGAACACTTGGTACTAAAAATGGAGTCCCTTTATCTTAACATCAGGTGGGGGACAATGATAAAACAACGAAAAATTATAAATAAGGGAGTAATAGTGATGTTATTACAAGGTAAACGTTTTGTGGTGACGGGTATTGCCAGTAAGTTATCTATCGCTTGGGCCATCGCTGAGGCATTACATAGAGAAGGGGCGTCATTGATTTTAACTTATCCCAATGACAAGATGAAAAAACGCGTAGATATGGCGGCAGAGGCTTTCGGCGCAGATTTGGTATTGCCCTGTGATGTAGGCTCGGATGCTGAGATTGACGCGTGTTTTGCCGCTGTGGCTGAGCACTGGGAAGACGGTATCGACGGGGTAGTCCATGCCATTGGTTTTGCACCCGCTGATGAGCTTAATGGGGACTTCACTCAAGTGACCAGCCGTGAAGGTAGCGCCATTGCTCATGACATTTCTGCGTACAGTTTTGTGGCGCTGGCACGTGCCTCAAGAGCATTATTGGCCAAGCGTCAAGGCTCATTGCTGACGTTGACTTACCAAGGCAGTATATCGGTTATTCCAAACTACAACGTAATGGGTATGGCCAAAGCCAGCCTTGAGGCCAGTGTGCGCTATTTAGCGGCTTCTATGGGCGGCGAAGGTATCCGCGTCAATGCCATCTCAGCCGGTCCAATCCGTACCCTAGCGGCCAGCGGTATCAAATCATTCCGTAGAATGCTTGATGTGAATGCTAAGATTGCGCCGCTACAACGCAATGTGACTCAGATGGAGGTGGGTAATACAGCTGCCTTCTTA
Source organism: Psychrobacter sp. H7-1 (assembly GCF_904846585.1). Lineage (NCBI taxonomy): Bacteria > Pseudomonadati > Pseudomonadota > Gammaproteobacteria > Moraxellales > Moraxellaceae > Psychrobacter > Psychrobacter sp. H7-1. Next base: position 76,042 of record NZ_CAJHBH010000001.1, on the reverse strand, counting down.
TTATCACCTTGGGCCTCAGGGATTACCGGTGAAATTGTATTCGTAGATGGTGGCTTTAATACCGTGGCTATCAGTGAGCAGTTGCTATCGCTGGGCGACGAAGAATAAGCATGCCATAACACCAAAGCACATCAAATAAAAAAGACGTTAACGAGGGTTAACGTCTTTTTTTATAAAACTTTGATTTAATAATAAACTTAATTAGCTGTCTTGGCTATCTTCATGGTCTTCGTGATCATGCAGACCCTGCATCATATCTAAGGCGCAATCATCGGTACGCTGCTGGTCTTTTTTGTCTAAATGGTCTTGGTTAATATCATTACGCGCCATTTTGGTGGTTTCGTTAACGCTATTATCATCGGACATGGTGGTTCTCCTTGTTACAGCACTCCGTGCAGTGGGGGTCTATCTATGTGATTGATTGGTTGTTATTAAAAAATTATAAATAAGTCACTTTTTTATTATAAAACCAAATCAAACCTAGTGTGTTTACAAATGTAAACTAATATGGAGATGTGGTTAATAAAACCACCCAACGCACCTTAGTGTATCAATGATGTAACGCAGCGCACAAATCTTAAGCGCTACAGCCGATGATTACTGGGCATCGAAGTCCAGCCACACCCAACTGTTTTCAAGCCAGCCCATTATTGTCTCAAGCGGCAAATCAGCGGCCAATAAATCCTGATAAGTTAGGCTTTGTGCATCTGCTAAGCGTTGTAATAGCTCGGCTTCACAGCCGCTTATGTCCTCTAAACGCTGACCGTTGGCAAAGACAGTGATTTGGTCTGCCTGTTGGCTATAAATGAGGCGGCTGCTGTAGTCTGTCTTAATGACGGCGCCCTCTTTAAGTGCCTGTTCCAGCTCTGAGACATCGAGCGCTTCTTCGGGCACCAGTAGCTCGTACTGGCGCTTGCTGACCACTTCACTGACGGCTTGTGCAATCAGCTGATCACCTTGTTCAGACTGTAGCTTGGCCAACAGCTGAGACTTAATTTGGGCAATACTTGAGGCTTCAAGTTGACCTGAAGGCTGCAAGGGCTGCTCTAGTAGCAGTGGGGTAAATAACGAGGGCTCAGCGGTCGTAATGTCCACCAAGCTATCTAGTACTTGCATTAAGTTTGGACGTCGAAAGCCAAATGAAAAAGTCAGGCAATCATCCTGAGCCACCCCGTAATGAGAGAGCTTGGGTGGCACATATAACACGTCACCTGGCTCTAATATCTCATCAAAGATAAGCTCACCCATGTCATCGAAAATACGAATCGGTTGATCGGCAATAAACTCAGTACCGGCATCACACACCTTGCCCAGTTGCCAGCGTCTGTGACCATAGCCTTGCGCCAAAAACACATCATATTCATCATAGTGCTTGCCCACAGAGCCGCCGGCAGGGGCGTAGGACACCATAATGTCATCACGCTGCCACTGCGGAATAAAGTTAAAAGCATGCCATAATTGACCCAGCTCAGGTGACCATTGTTCTAAGTTTTGTACCAACACTGTCCATTGCTCAGGTAAATCGTCAAACATTTCCTCAGATAAAGGGCTTTGCTGAAGATGCCACTGATCGCCTTGTGACGTCGGGTTTTGGGTCAGCAGCCGAGCTGTGGCTGCCTCATCTAGGCTAAGACCTAAAATATCATCTGGCTCAAACATGCCGGCCAGTTGTGGTAGGCCTTGTTTAATGAGTAAAGGTTTTTTTTGCCAATAGTCACGCAAGAAGACCTCAGGGCTGATGTTATCTGGCAGACAAAACTTAATGGTATTCATAAAAAAGGGTATCCATATTGAGGGTATAGGTGGCGAAATAAAAGTATTAATGGGGCTTTTATGAGTGCAAAGAAAGAAAAAAATATAAAAATTGGGTGTTGTATCTGATTTTATTGCTTTATTATGAGCACTAAAATCAGACAAGTTATTTGTCTTTTATGTTTATTATTGCATTAAGGTATCTATGAAAAAACTCACCCTTTTGACCATTCTTATTAGCAGTCTCATGCTCCAAGCCTGTGTCCATAAGTTGGTCACTGTGCCGGTTAAAGTCGCCTACAAAACCACCAAAGGCGTAGTTAAAGGAACCGTTGCTGTGACCAAAGCCATTATTCCAGGCGGTGATGACGACGATAAAAAAGAGTAACTAACATCTAAAGGGTTTAATACTCAAGATATACGTTATCAAGCATAAAAACCCTGCTTATCAAAGCAGGGTTTTTATTACGACACTAATATTCATCAGCTTTTAGTCAAGGCTTTGATTATTTATTTAGCTTGGCAATCCACTCATCGATGGCCAGGGCTTGTTCATCAGCATTACCAATATAGGTGGCAGGGGTCAGCTCACGTAAGCGGGCTTTGTCTGCATCTGGCACTGCATCTAATTCATTGCTATCAACAAACTCAAGCATTTTTTCACGAGTCATGGCCTGACCACGGGTTAACGCTTTTAGCTTCTCGTATGGGTTTTCAACACGGTAGCGGCGCATCACAGTTTGGATAGGCTCTGCCAATACTTCTTGAGCGTTATCAAGGTCGCTATCTAGCTTCTCAGGATTGACTTCCAATTTGCCAACGCCTTTTAGGCACGCATCATAAGCAATCATGCCTTGAGCCAGACCAACCCCAATGTTACGTAGAACAGTTGAGTCAGATAAGTCACGCTGCATACGAGAGATAGGCAGTTTTTCGCCCAAATGCGCCAGCATGGCATTTGCCACACCCAAGTTACCTTCAGAGTTTTCAAAGTCAATGGGGTTAACTTTGTGCGGCATGGTGGATGAGCCGACTTCACCGTCTTTAAGTTTTTGCTTGAAATAGCCTAAGCTGATGTATTGCCAGATATCACGGTTAAAATCGATTAACACGGTGTTAAAACGACGCAGCGCATCAAATAGCTCAGCGATATAGTCGTGTGGCTCAATCTGAGTGGTGTAAGGGTTAAAGGTCAGACCTAAGCGCTCAGTGATAAATTGCTGTGCATGTGCGCTCCAATCAACCTCAGGATAAGCAGATAAATGAGCGTTGTAGTTACCCACGGCGCCATTGATTTTGCCAAGTAGCTCAACTTGATTGATTTGCTTGATTTGACGGGCTAGGCGGTAGGCCACGTTAGCCATCTCTTTACCCAAAGTCGTTGGGCTGGCAGTCTGACCATGAGTGCGAGACAACATAGGTTGTTTGGCATGTTCTTTTGCCAGTGCCACGATAGAGTCGGTGACCTGTTGCAATTTGGCAACCACGATGTCACGGCTGTCTTTTAGCATTAACGCATAAGATAGATTGTTAATGTCCTCTGAAGTACAAGCAAAGTGGATAAACTCTAAGCTGTCCTCTAGCTGAGCATTACCACGAAACTTGTCTTTGATGAAGTATTCAACCGCTTTTACATCGTGGTTGGTGGTTTTTTCGATGTCTTTAATCGCTTGTGCGTCGTCTTCGCTAAAGTTATCAACGATGGCGTCCAAAAAGGCATTGGTCTCTTGATCAAACTTGGCCAATTCAGTGATGGCATCATTATCGGCTAAGGCTTGCAACCAACGAATCTCAACAGTAACGCGGGCTTTAATAAGGCCAAACTCTGATAAATGAGCACGTAATGAGTCAGCACGGCTGGCATAGCGACCGTCAATCGGAGATAGGGCAGTTAAGGCAGATAAAGAGGCAGACATAAATATCCTTTAGCTCAGTGGGTGAAAAACAAGAATAGGAAACGACAAATTGTTAAAATAATAAATAAAAACGGCTGCCGCGATGGACAGCAAAACTCAGATAAAACGTAAATCAAATACCGCTTCTGATCAGCGTGGTTTGCAATTATAGCAATTAATGACGCTAAGTGACCTTTTAAGTCTAATAAAGACTAATAAAGTCTAAAAAAGCAAAGTCTAAAAAAATGGCGCTATACTGAAGCAGCAGCATCAAATATAGCACTAATAAATGCATACCATAAGAATGAAGTGACTATGAGGTAAGCCACAGTCACAGCACATAAGAAAATAAGTTTATTCTTCGAATAGTTGGGCTTAGAATTGTCAGAGGACTCACTAGTAAGTGCAATCAGCCTTAGCAAAATCGAAAGCCAAGCAACAACTAATAGTAATAGAATAAACATAGCACTCCATATAAGCATGATTTCTTTTATATCAAGGAGTGACTAAATGACTTATCTCACTTAATTACTCAAATGACTCAATCACACCGCCGCCTAAGCACACCTCGCCGATATAAAATACCGCAGATTGACCTGGCGTGACCGCGCGCTGCGGCTCATCAAATATTACTTTTACGCGGCTGCCATCATCAGAGTCAGCAAATACCGTGCAGCTTTGATCGGGCTGACGATACCGAGTTTTGGCCATGCATTTGAGGCCTTGCTCACTAAAGATAGCAGCTGGCGCGATACGCTCAACCCAGTCAAGCTTATAAGCGGTTAGGCGTTGGCTAAGCAGCATCGGGTGGTCATGACCTTGACCGACAATCAGCTCGTTGTTACTCAAGTCTTTTTGTAGCACAAACCAAGGCTCTTCAGGACGGTCTTTGACCCCGCCAATACCAATGCCGCCGCGCTGACCTAAGGTGTAGTACATCAGTCCATCGTGCTTGCCAATAGTAATGCCATCATCGGTCACGATATTGCCCGGCTTGGCCGGCAAGTATTGCTGTAAGAAGTCTTTAAAGCGGCGCTCACCGATAAAGCAAATACCGGTTGAGTCTTTTTTCTTAGCCGTAATCAGATCATGCTCCTCAGCAATACGGCGTACCTCAGGTTTTTCTAACTCGCCCACTGGGAATAATGTCTTAGCAATCTTGTCGCCGCCCACTGCATGTAAGAAATAGCTTTGGTCTTTGTTGTTATCAAGCCCACGCATCAGATGCGCCACTTCAAGCCCATCTTCACGGGTGTAATTGACACTGCGGCGGGTGTAATGACCGGTGGCAATGTAATCTGCGCCTAGGGTCACAGCGTAGTCTAAGAAGGCTTTGAACTTGATTTCTTTATTACACAGAATATCTGGGTTTGGGGTACGGCCGGCTTGGTATTCGGCTAAGAAATGCTCGAATACTCGGTCCCAATACTCCATCGCAAAGTTTGCGGTATGTAAGGTGATGCCTATTTTGTCACACACCGCTTGTGCATCGGCCAAATCTTCCATGGCTGTACAGTATTCGGTACCGTCATCCTCTTCCCAGTTTTTCATAAACAAGCCTTCTACCTGAAAGCCAGCTTGCTGTAGCAGTACCGCAGAAACAGAAGAGTCCACACCGCCAGACATGCCTACGACTACACGAGTCTGGGCAGGATTGGGCACATCGCTTAGGCGTAGGGCGGGCAAATTATAGGCGTTATTATCAAAACCAGTAGATGTCGTCATAAGTATCAGAAACTATGCTAAAATTTGGGCTAAATTATAACACTGATAGGCTGATAATGATAAGAATTGGACAAGGTATTGATGTACACGCGTTTTATGACAAAAAGCTGGACGCACAAAGCGCCAAAAGTGAGCCCAATCAATTTGTTACCCTAGCGGGCGTGAAGATTGAGCACAGCCACAGTCTGCTGGCTCACTCTGATGGCGATGTGGTATTGCATGCGCTTGCCGATGCGCTTTTGGGCGCTTTAGCACTGGGGGATATTGGTCAGCATTTCCCAGATACTGATGATGCCAATTCAGGACTAGACTCACGCGTGCTGCTGCGCCATGTTTATGATTTGATTCTCCAAAAAGGCTACAGCTTAGTCAATGCCGATATTACGGTCATGTGTGAGCGTCCTAAGCTTGCCAAACACAATATGGCGATGCGCCTTAATATCGCTCAAGACTTACAGACTCACGTTGATAATATTAGTGTTAAAGCCACCACTACTGAGAAGTTAGGTTTTACGGGTCGTCAAGAGGGTATTATGGCCAGTGCTGTGGTGTTATTAACAAAGCAGGTGTAAGCTGATTTTTTAGCAAAAGCTAAATTGAGATGACAGATAAGATGCATTTTCGTTGTATTTTTTGTTACTATCCCCATAAATACTATAATTACCTATGAATGATATTTTTAGCCGCTACACCGGTTAGACGCCAGGCTATTGACGCCTAGCTGACTCGGTACTAGCATTCACCAATTTGTTAAACTGTAGCTTTAAAACTGTAGTTGGCAACCTTGTCTCACCATTAAGGAATTGATATGACAGACCAAGCCCAAGACATCGAAACGTTAATTCGTAACCAGATTAAAGAAAACCCAGTGCTACTTTATATGAAAGGTACGCCGCAGTTTCCGCAGTGTGGTTTTTCTGCTAAAGCCATTGAAGTATTAACTCAAATTGGTCGTCCATTTGCATTTGTTAATATTTTAGAAAACCCTGAAATTCGTGCCACTTTGCCAAAAATTGCCAACTGGCCGACTTTCCCACAGCTTTGGATCAATGGGGAGCTTATGGGTGGATCTGATATTATTCTAGAGATGTATCAATCAGGCGAGCTTAAGCCTTTAGTAGAAGAGCACAGCCCAGCTAACTAATCGTTTAGCAGTGGTTGATTAAAATAAGTTAGTATCAAAGGCCCCGGAATGATTCTGGGGTTTTTTTTGGTCAAGAATTTAAGAAGTAAAGCGATTTGAATAACAGGCAAGCTGTTATGTTTTTGTATATGTGCCCTTTAGAACTGAGCGCTCATCACCATATAGATAACAAGCAACCTAAACAACAAGCAACCACAATAAACGATAAACATATTTAGTGAGCCCTAACCCATATAGGCTGCTTTAGCTTAAATCTCGCTTAGCGATGCTTTATAGATTAGCTTTTATAACAGCGGCGAAACACAGGCAATATATCAGCTGAGATCAAGTGGGGTAACCTGTGGGACAAATACGGGCTTAATTAGGAAAATGACTATGACAGATGATAAATTACTGCAAAAAAGACAGCATTTAGAAGCGCAATCAGAGAAAATTATGGCGATTGCCAAAGAGCCGCATTCTTCTTTGAAGTGTATCCACCTATTAAGCGTGGCAGGCGGTGCGACCAGCGAGACTTATAGCGCCATTGAGCAGCGTATCGTCACTGATGATGATATCTCAGGCGCCTATCACCTTGCTTTAATGGCACAATCTACCCCAGACTTACCCGTAGATGCGCGTCAGCTTATTGAGATGGTGGTGACCAAAGGCGACAATGCGCAATTAATCTCCTTATTAAAGAATTTACCGGTACCGCCAGTTGAGGTGATTAAGCAGCGTCTTATCGACAGTGGCGATGAAAACGCCATTGCGCAGATGACCGCTTATCTTGAGGCCAATCCAGAAGGGGTGGGCAGCCAAGGTATGTTAGGCAGTGGCCAAAAAGAGCGTATCGTGCCGTTAAGCCCCTCGCAAAGCTAACTTTGTAAGAATTGATAACCACCTAAAGACCCCATAACAGATGTTTTGGGGCCTTTTTTTATTTAAAAATCAGTACACTGTGCCAAGACAATATCTAAGTGGTTGTCGTCTCGCTGCCACTGCGCTCATTACCAGACACACGGGTTAGGGGTAAATATAAAATTAACTCGACGCCGGTGAACTGAATCGGTGTGGTGGGGCTATCACGGTTAGTATCCGTATCCTCTAAGATAGCCTCTAGATTATGGACGCTGACATTACCGCCGTGACGCTCGATGACTTGTTTGACTAAGGTTAAGCCAAGTCCGGTGCCTTTTTTGCCTTGAGTGGGGCTGGCATTACCGAGGCTACTTGCACCGGCTGCACCTTGCGACGAGATGGAAGCAGCTTGCGGCTTTGAATACTGATGCGAGAGGCTAAAATAGCGATCAAACACCTTACTTAGCGCATAGTCAGGAATAAGATTGCCATCATTGATGACCGACAGCTTAATATAATCAGTTTTTTGGATGGTCTGAGAGGTGAGGGTGATAGTGACCTGATTGTGAGCAAAATATAGAGCGTTATCGAGCACATTTTGCAACGCTTGTGTGAGCCAAAATTCATCCGCTAAGATGCTGTTGTTATCCGCTTGTGGCAGTTGGCATTGATAATTGATTTGCAGGCTTTGGTATTGACGCTGCATCTCATAACCGGACACCAAAGTCTTAATTAACCCATCTAGATTAATACGCTGCATGGCCAAACGAAAGGTCGGCTGCTCAATTTTGGCCAACAGCAGCAAACGATCAATTAATGACTGTAGCTTGATGCTTTGCTCGGTAATGGTTTGGCTCAACATCAGTCTGTCTTCACCGTCCAAATCCGTCTCTTCAAGCAGCTCACCGCTGGCACGAATGGCGGTCAGCGGACTTTTTAGCTCGTGGGTAAGGGTATGAACATAGTCAGTGACATAAGCACGGTTTTCGAGACGATGCTTCATGCTCTCGATGGTATCACTTAATTCATTGAGCTCACGCCCTAGATAAAAATAAGGCTTTTTGGTGTCTTGCGCCAATGACTGCGTATAACGGGTGACCAGTAAAGTGCTTTGTCTTAGCCACCAAGCAATTAGACCCGCCATCAATAAGGTGACGATACTGATGATAAGCGAGGCGGTTAGCATGCGCTGGCGAGTGGCATTAAGATAGGGCAAGACGGTGGAGGTGGGTTTGCCGATACTAACAACACCAATGATTTGCTGTGGGTCACTGGAGCTGTAGATGGGCTGGGCGACATACATGACTGACGAGCTTGAGTCTTCAGGATTAGTGCGTGTGGTCCGGGCACCGTATTTGCCTTGCAAGGTCAAATTGACATCGTTCCAGCTTGAGTAATCTTGGCCCTCAGCGTTGGCCTCGGGCATTATGTCATTGCCATCCTTGGGTAAGGAGTCGTAGATAACGATGCCTTCGTTATTGGTGATGTACACCCGAAAGCTGCTGTGTGTCTTTTCGTGATACCAAGTACCAAAAGGTGCAGAAGCTGGGCGCGCTGGATCGATGGTTGTATTGTCTGCACTAGATGGGTGTTGGGCCGCTTGCTCCTTGGTGGGCAAAGTGGGTGCCAAAAACGCATTATCGAGCATCGACTGATAGTGTCTATCATAAATCTCACCGGACTCCACCGCTGACTGCAAGCTTGCTGCCAGCAGCTTTGAGGTATCCACTAAGGTATCCTCGATAACTTGTTGGGTGATGGGGCGCACGTAGTTAAACAACTGATTGAACACCACTATGCCTGAGATAATCACGATAACCCCAACCGCTATCCATATTCTAAAAAATAAGCTTAAGTTGAGGATTTTTTTTGGTTTTTTGTCTTGAATCACAGGCGGAGTCTCTTTGCCAGTGGGGTGAAGTTTGGCGTACCAGTTCGCAGAGCCGGCTTTATTAAGCGCTTGTTTTGTCGCTTCGCTCAGCTCATTATCCTCATCACTCATGAACTACAAAGCCCATAGCCAAGACCTCGGTGGGTATGGATAATCTCCAAATCCTCACGCTCACTAATTTGTGCCAATTGCTTACGTATAGATTTAACATGGCTATCAATGGTGCGCGCTAATCGGTGATCGGGATAATCACTAATCGCGTTTAAGAGCTGTTCACGGCTAAAGACACGCTCCGGATTGGCCAACAATGCCAACAATAATTTGCGCTCAGTATTGCTCAGCTCAAGCTTGTGATCATTCCAGTACAAGGTATAGGTAAGCGGCTCGTAACGCCAAATGCCTGAATCTAACTCAAACAGTTGTGGCGTGGTGTCCTCAGCGCTGCTGATGTGCGTCTCGATGCTGGTGGCGGACAACTGCTCGCGGCGCCAAATGGCTTTGAGACGTGCCACCAACTCTCTGGGGCTAAAGGGCTTAGGGCAATAATCATCACCGCCCATCTCTAAGCCCAAAATTCTATCCACCTCGTCGCTGCGGGCGGTCAAAAATACAATAGGCAGCTGCTTTAGTATCCCAATGCCCTCGCTGTGACGAATGTCTTGACATAAACTTAAGCCATCACCATCAGGCAGACCCACATCCAGCACAATGCCAGAAAGTGGCTGCTGCTGATCGTTGAAATGCTTTAGGGTAGGGATGACACTACTGGCATTGTCCAGCCAAGTCACTTGCCAGCCTTCGCGCTTGAACGTCACTCGAAGCGACGTGGCGATGGCAGGATCATCTTCGACGATCAAAATATGAGGGGCAGGAGATTGGCTTGCAGCGAAATTAGATAATGCCGTCATGAAAAATACCAGATAATGAAGCGAAGAGGGGCGAAAGCAAATTCACAGGCCTAATCCTAGCATAGCTGATGCCAAAATAGATGTGTTTCAGATGAGCAGACTATGAAAAATTAATGAATGTCAGTATCGTCAAATGAGTTCAGAGTCAATAGCAGCAATTTGAACTGGCATGTAAAAACGCCTACCCGCTGGGTGTGTTAAAATTACTAAGAAGTTTGTTAAATAGGTAACGTCGCGCAAGTTATTGACGGTGTGACGATACCTAGCGCTGATAACCCATAAAAATACGATAAGGATAATTATGACCCACTATTTAGATTGTGTTGTTGTAGAGCATAACCCAGCCAATAAAGACATTGATTGTGCTGTGATTTGGCTACATGGCTTAGGGGCCAGTGGCCACGATTTTGAGCCTGTGGTGCCCGAGCTTGGCCTACGCAGCGATCTGGCGGTACGCTTTGTATTCCCGCATGCGCCCAATATTCCAGTGACCATCAATGGCGGCATGGTGATGCCAGCTTGGTATGATATTTTAGAGATGAGCTTAGAGCGTAAAGTGGATGTGGCACAAATTGAGAAGTCTGCTGCAGCCATTCATGATTTAATTAATCGTGAGGTTGAGCGCGGTGTGCCTCATCAGAACATTGTGATTGCCGGCTTCTCTCAAGGCGGGGCGGTGGCCTATCAAGTGGCTTTGACCCAGCCTGCGCCACTAGCAGGTCTATTGGCACTATCTACGTATTTGGCCATAGACGATGCAGCAAGCTTTATCCAAAACAAACAGCTGCCGATTAAGATTGATCATGGGACTCAAGATCCGGTAGTTCCTATTATTTTGGGTCAACGTGCTACAGACAGTCTAACGGCAGCTGGCTATGACGTAGATTTTTCGACCTACCCCATGGCGCATCAGGTCTGCTTACCACAGCTTCAAGCCATTGGTCAGTGGCTAAACAACGTACTGTAACCTCAGCCAATACAGGGATGTTTGATGAGTGTATTAACCCAAGTTAATCAAAGCACGACAGCTCAATCTAAAAAATACGCAGTGGCTGCAGCTATGCTACTGGCAATGAGCCTTTTAGGGCTGGCTAACCGCGCTGCTGCGGCTGAGTATTACAACTGCTCTAATCCCACGGGCTGTCAGCTGATAAAGAGTATTGAGCCAGAGGACAACCTGACCGCCACACAGTATCCTGTGGTATTGGCACATGGCTTGGGCGGTTTTAATAGCTTATTTGGTATCATTAATTACTTCAATGGCATTCCCGAAGCATTAATAGCAGGCGGTAGCGAGGTGTATGTCACCAAGACCTCGGCCATTCACGATGCTGAGTTTCGGGGTGAACAATTGCTACAGCAAGTACAAACCATCACCGCTGTCACCGGCAAACAAAAAGTGAATCTAGTGGGGCACAGCCTAGGCGGCATAGACATTCGCTATGTGGCTGCAGTAGCGCCAGAGTCTGTGGCTTCAGTGACTGCAGTCGCCAGCCCTGAACAGGGCTCAAAAATGGCCGATTGGCTATTAAATCTAGTGACCAACAGCAGTGCCAAAAGCGGCTACGCACCAGGTGAATACAATCTGCGGAGTCGGGCTTTAATTAACTTTCACAATGCTTTGGGACGCTTTTTAGATTACGGTTCAGGTATCAATCGCAAACAACTACAGCAGCAAGACGGGGTGCGTGCGGTTACCGGTTTGACCACAGACTATATGGCACACTACTACAATCGAAAATATCCTGCGGCCATGCCGAGTGAATACTGTGGTCAGCCGCCGGATAATTTCGTGGTCAATGATATTCCCTATTATTCCTTCTCAGGGGTGGGCACCATCACCAATGGTCTAGATCCGAGTGATTATCTGCTGTCGCTTACCGCATTGAGCTTTGGTAAAGATGATGCCAATGATGGGCTGGTATCGGCCTGCTCTAGCCGGATAGGCTATGTGATTCGAGATGATTATAAAATGAACCATTTAGACTCAGTCAATCAGATGTTTGGTCTGGTGGCTTGGGGTGAAGTAGATCCGATTTCGGTATATCGTGCCCAAATCAATCGATTAAAAAATAATGGCTTATAAAAATCAAACTGCTCCCGCTGTGTCTACAAGGTGCGACCCAATAAGTGGTAAAACCAAGCTATGAAAAATAAATCATGGATTAAAACGGCGCTTATTGTGCTTATTGTGGCCTGTGTGATAGGCGCTATTATCTTCTTAATACAAAGATTTAATACGTCTGATAAGCCGGCAGATACGGCAGCGACCCCCTCTAAGCGCTCCTCTTTAAACCATACTTTGCCAGTTCAGGCTGACAGTGAGGAGCAGATAATAGATTTGCCTTATCCTGAGGGCCACTTTGTCACTGGTGTTGAGCGGTTGCCTAAGTCGCTACAAGGCACGCAAGTCGATGGTGAGATTATTGTCACAAAAGAGGGGCAACTGGTAGCTACGCCGGGCCTACGTCGCCTTTTTGATTATTTTTTGTCAGCGCTTGGAGAGGAGGACAGTGCCACCATCGATGCTCGTGTTGAGGCATATATTAGCAGTCGTACGCCGCAGCCAGCCGCTGATGCTGCCATAGATACTTACTATCAATACCAGCAGTACCTTAAGCAGGTGGCGGCACTTGAGAGTCGCTTGACCAATCAGCAACAAGCAACTAAAACATTGGAGGCGATGCAAGCAGGTGAGGTGGATCTTACGCGTATTAAGCAGCAGCGACAACAGGTGCAAGCTTTGCGTCAGCAGATATTGGGCAAACCAGTTGCTCAGGCATTTTTTGCCGCCGATGATCAGGTGCAAGATTATAATATGGCCATGTTACAAATTGCCCAAGATAAGTCTTTGAGTATCGCTCAAAAGCAGCAAGCTCAGCAGGCCTATATTCAAAAACTACCTGAGTCAGCGACCAAGCAGCAACTGCAGCAGCAAAAGCAGATTGAACAGCTTATTAAGCAGGCGCAGCAGATGAAGCAGCAAGGTGCCTCAGAGAAGCAAATATTTGAGATGCGCGCGAAGCTTGTGGGACCTCAAGCAGCTCAGCGTTTGGGTGCATTGGATAAAAAAAATCAAGACTTTGACCACAGATTTACTCAGTATCAGCAGCGCAAGCAGCAGATTTTGGCTACCAACAGCAGTGATAACAATAAACAGCAGCAAATTACTCAGCTTGAGCAGCAGCTATTTAGTGAGACAGAACAAAAGCGCTTAGTCGGCTATGAGGCTTACCGAGCATACCTTGATGACGGTCAACAGCCCTAGCTTACTAAGCGGCTTAACAATATTAATCTAAAAGGACAGTAGTGCTCTAAAAGGACAGTAGCTCTCTAAAAAGGCGTGTTGTCTTTAGGCACAATTTGCCAAAAGATTAAGCTTAACAGTACGATGATCAATAAGATAACCAGCAGGCGTTTGGCCCAATAAGGCAACAGTGGCTTTTTATATCCCAAGTGTTGTAGATGGTTGTCTAATCCTGAGTTTAGCGCTTGCAGCTTAGGATTGTCTTTGATTTTTTGATTGGCAGCAGTATTGAGCTGGCTGGTAGTTTTTGAGACGGCTATCGGCTGTTTTTTGTTTTGTTTGGCACTAATGGCGGCCACATTTTTGTCTTGTTGCTGCTTGAGCTTTTGTTCATGCTCATCAATGATAACCTTGGCTTCACCCATGCCAATGCCTTGCTCTTCGGACAGCGTTTTTATGGCCATAACCAAGTTGTTTTTTTCAACCATTTGGGCGATGTGTTTGGGAAGTTTGGTAGACATAGTCAGTTCTCAAGGCATAATAAGGGCTTTTAGCACAGATAGTAACAAAAAAAGCACTCTAACTTAAGGTTAAAGTGCTTTTTTATACTCTATTTGCCAGTGTTATAACAGGCTTAATAGCAGATTATTTGTCTTTCCAGCGCTGAATAGCTTCTTTGATAACTTCTTTGGCTTCAGCCACATCGCCCCAAGATTCTACAACGGTAGTGCCTGCTTTTTTCAAATCTTTGTAGTGGCTAAAGTGGAACTCTAACTGCTCAATAAGACGTTTTGGTAGGTCTTCTAAGCTGTTGTAAGCGTTGCCGTTGTTACGGTCATCGGCAGGCACAACAACGATTTTGTCGTCTACTTCACCGTCATCAACAAACTTCATCACACCGATAACTTTGGCTTTTAAAAAGATACCTGTGGTTAGTGGCTGTTCAGTGATGATTAGCGCATCAAGCTCATCACCGTCTTCATCTAAAGTTTGTGGGATAAAACCATAGTTGCATGGCTTAGCAAAAATAGCTGGCTCAACACGGTCAAGCTCGAATACAGCCAATTCACGGTTCCATTCGATTTTGTGGTTGCTACCGGTTGGGATTTCAACAACAACGTTAATTTCGCCGCCGTCAACATCGCCTGCATCTAAAATCACGTTAAAATCTGCCATGTTTTTCTCCAAGATAGGCTCTAAAAAGAGCATTGATTTGTCATAGTTTTAAAAGTCATGCTGATTATAACAACTTTTACTTGATTGCCAAGTTATGACAATATTCCAAATAAACATTTGTCAGCGCAAGGTTTGTTATTTTAACACTTTTTGGTGGGCGAATAGATCAGGTCATGCACTGGTAAAACAGCGTGTGGCTTATAAATAAGGCGGTCAGCTAGATAGTACAGTAGAATGCAGTGGTCCAAAACAACAAAAGCCCACTAAAAAAGTGAGCTTTTATCGGTTTACCAGTATTTGCCAATATATGATATGGATATGGCAGACCTCAAGACAATACAAAACTAAAAAAGTTTAGATTTTATTTTCAACTTTGTCAGCAGTGTTAGTAACGCCTTCACCGGCTTTAGATACGTCTTGGCCTAGGCCTTTGAAAGTGTTACAACCAGATAGTACAACTAGAGCAGTTAAAGATGCAAATGCTAACTTTTTCATAATAAGTCCTTAAAAGTTGAAAAAATAAATAATATAAATTCATCACTGTGTGCTAAGGATAGGTGTCTTCTGGATTAACTAGGTTAACCATCGAGTAGCGCCAACTATAAGTTAACACCAAATACTACGATAAAATACCTAACACTAGATGATCAGATAATAAAAACCTAGGTTTTACAGACATTTGTCGACTGAGAAAACGTTAAGTTTTAGAAACACAGCAGTTATCCTTAATTACATAATATATCAATTAGTCCAATAGCAACAACAGAGAAATGTGTGAAATTTATCTAAAACTGTCATAGAATTGTAAATTTCGATACACAGACGGACTATTTGTTTTTACTTCGTCTCATTTAAGGCAACATTTTATGACCATTCACATTGTGCTTGTGCACCCAAAAATTCCTAACAATACCGGCAGCGCCATCCGTTTGTGTGCCAACACCGGAGCTCAGCTGCACTTGGTTGAGCCATTAGGGTTTGATTTAGACGATAAGAAGCTGCGCCGTGCAGGGCTTGATTATCATGAATACGCAGCCATGCAAGTGCACAAAAACTGGCAAGTGGCGAAAGAGGCGCTACAAGCAGCAGGCTGTCATAAGATGGTGGCATTGACCACTAAGCTGAGTCATCCGTTTTATGAGTATGATTTTGGCGATAGCAATGCGGCTGAGCATGAGAGTATTGCTTTGGTATTTGGTTCAGAGACGGCAGGCTTAGCTGATGACATCCGAGCAGACATTGGGGAGAGCAACTGGCTGCGTTTGCCCATGCTACCAGACTCTCGCAGCCTAAATCTGGCCAATAGTATCAGCATCTGCTTATATGAAGTATGGCGTCAAAAAGGCTTTTATGGCGATGAAGGGCGAAGCACCGGATACACCGAGCTGACCCCTTATGATCCTAAATAACCGGCAAGCATTATAAGCAATTGGGCGGCTTGGGTAGCCCTGCGATGCGATTGACATGGCGGGCAACCAAACCGGTATTAAATAACTGCTGCAGTAATTGATTGCTGATATTGTGCTCAGGCAAGGTTTTCATCAGATACTTAATTAAGGGGCGGGTGGTCGGCGGGTGGTTAAACTGAGTGTGAAAGTCTCGCACCTGCTGCAAAATCTGATAATGCTGCTCGGTCAATTTTACGGATAGCGTATCTGCTAGCTGCTGCGCAATCTGAGGGGTCCACTGGGTATGGTCAAGCAAATGCCCCTCTTCATCAAGACCCAGATAGGCTAGGTCCTCTGAGGTGACAGCAGCAGTCTGTGAAGCGGGGCTGGTAGAAGATGAATTCATGGCTTGACTCATGGTTTAACGGCTTAAGGGAATACAAATTATGGGATAGATTGTCTTATGAGATAGAATAAATCGTCTTACGGGATAGAATAGATCATCGCAGCCCACTAACTGAGTGAATTTAACGTTACCACGCGATCTACCTCTTGGGTTAATGCCACCCACTGCGCATCACTAATGACGTGTACTTTACTCACATCCAAATTGACCCGTGCGGTCTCATTAAGATGAGCCAAATCATCGGCCAGAACATAGAGCGCATGGATGTTTTTAATACGATATTCAGACTCATCATCACCGTTTAGCTCATTGATATACACTTGCAGCCAAGGCAGATAAGCTGAAGTTTCAGCCAATAATAATAGACTGTCACCGGCGTGCCATAAGGGAGCCAGCTCTTTGACGGTGGCTTTAAGGGTATTCATTGGGGCCTGTAATTGAAACAAAGTGGACATGGTTTGGCTCTTATAATTTGGGAAAACACTGATGCGGATACAGGTTAAAAAGATAGAATCTGCTGAAAGTTATTGGCGTCAAAATCTTCTGGAATGAAGTCGACTTGCTGCGCAACATCACCAGGCAACATGCCAAAGATCCAACTGCTAAACACATCGTCAGGTAGCCAAGCGGGCGCAATATCATACAAATCTAGTGATTTAATCATGCCATGTAAGCGGCTCTCAGGCTGCATTAATAAGCCAAACACAGAGCTGCTTAGCATCAATTGCACGTCTTGTCCGAAGCTTGCTAGAGTTAGGGCTAGCGCGCACCCTTCATAAGTAGCGGTTTCGGTGGCGGTGGTTAAACGAATAAGTAA
This sequence comes from Psychrobacter sp. H7-1, assembly GCF_904846585.1. Taxonomy (NCBI): domain Bacteria; kingdom Pseudomonadati; phylum Pseudomonadota; class Gammaproteobacteria; order Moraxellales; family Moraxellaceae; genus Psychrobacter; species Psychrobacter sp. H7-1. The sequence goes on along the minus strand of NZ_CAJHBH010000001.1, from coordinate 58,853 downwards.
TGACACAGAACTTCCTTTTTTAATCTATCTTTAAAAACGAATGACCTTGGTGGCTAAGGCCATTTGCTCAACCAGCTCCCCAAGTCCCACCAGCTCAAACCCAGCTGCTAAGTTATTGGTCTGTAGTCTGTGACGCGCAGCATTGTCCTCATCGGTTACGCCGCGGGTTAAGGCGGTACTCACACACACGGGTAATCTTTGCTGGTACGCGGCGCTAAACTGGCTCCAAAGCTGGGTTAAATCGGCTCTATCTGCACTCTGCCAACGTAGCCCATTGGCCGTGTTGGCTGCATCTGCATAAAAGAAAATGGCCAACTTAGCAGGTGACACAGTATCCTCTTCTTGAGTATGCTGCATAAAGGCTTTGGCATAACGATAAGCATGCCACGCAAGCGGCTGGCTTGGGTCGGCGGTAATCAGTAATAACGTCGTTGTCGTCATAAAAGTATCAGCTTGTACAATAAAAAAGGGCGCATTTGGCGTTAATTATACATGATTTGAGCATGTTATAAGGACGCAAAGCCAACAAATAAGCTGCATAACTAGGTTAAGCTAAAACCTAGTCTGTCATTAAACTGTGATTTTACCGCCATAAAAGTGTCAACTATTTGTTTTACAGTAAGGCTATAGTCCCAAATTAGCAATCTAGTAGCAATCAGGAGGCCACATGCTAAATCATAACATGGACACCCGAGCAGCACCCCTTGTCGCTGACTATGGCTTTGATAGCTTATTGGCCAATTTAGCTTTAACTTTTGATAAGCAATATACTTTGACGGACGTCACTGCTTATTCAAAGCCACTACACATCTTACTGGTGACCGAGACTTGGACACCAGATATCAATGGTGTGGCGATGAGTTTGGGACGTTTAATGCAGCAAATCTCTCTACAAGGTCATCAGGTGAGCCTCATCCGGCCCAAACCCAAATCAAGTTCAGTCGATATGCCCATTCAAGGTCTTGGCACCCAAAACCTAGGGGAACAAAGCCGTAGTTTGGTGCTTAGCCATGATGTGCAGGTAAAAGGCATGGCGATACCTAAATATGCTAATTTGCAATTTGGGTTGCCGGTATATTTCACCATAAAAAAACAGCTCAAACGCATTGCTCCTGATGTGGTACATATTGCCACCGAAGGGCCTCTAGGATGGGCGGCGCTCATGGCTGCCAAGTCGCTTAATATTCCTGTTACCACCGGCTATCATACTCAGTTTCATGACTTTAGCCGGCACTTTGGACTTGGCCTACTGGCAGGGCCCATCATGGCCTACTTTAAATGGTTTCATAATGCCTCAAAAGCCACTTGTGTGCCGAGTAAAAAGACGCTGCATGACTTACAGAATCTAGGATTTAAGCAGCTGGTGGAAGTAGGTCGCGGCGTAGATTTAAAATGGTTTAACCCCAAGCATCGCAGTGACGCACTTAGAGCACAGTGGGGGGCGCACACTCATCACACGGTACTGATTATGGTGAGCCGTTTGTCGCCTGAAAAGCAGATAGACTGGGTAATAGATGCGTTTAAGGCGCTACAGCAGCAACAGCTACATCGAGCGGTTAAGTTGATAATAGTGGGAGATGGGCCAGATAGAGATCGACTACAGGCAATGGCGGCCAACAACAAAGAGGATATTATCTTTGCAGGCACGCAAACTGGGCAGGCTTTGGCTGAGCATTATGCCAGTGCCGATGCCTTTGTGTTTGCAAGCCAAGTTGAAACCTTTGGTAATGTGGTGGTAGAGGCGATGGCCAGTGGCCTGCCGGTGTATGCCTTTGATGATGCAGCCGCTGGTATGCTGGTCACCTCCGATAGTGGCCGGCTTGTGACGTTAGGCGATAAAGCAGGGTTTATTACTGCCATCTCGCAGCTGCCAAAAATGCAGTGTTTAAAAGAGCAGGGAAGTCATGCGCGAAAGAGTGTGGCTCAGTGCTCTTGGCAGCGCCCCACTGAGAAAATGCTGGCCATGTTTTATCAAGCCTTGGCACCGAAGGCTACTATAAACCGAAGGCTACTATAAATAGTTAGATTAAAACAGTTAGACTAGACTATAGGCGCTTATGGCTGGTAAAACGAGATGTACACACAGAGTGATTAAATAGATGAGTATTTTTTACAAAATAAAGTAAACTCAATAACTTAAAATATGATAATTAGTTTTTATACTTTTTTAATGCGCCATAACCTAATAAGGGGATAAGCGGTGAAATCTAACCAAGCAAAGCCTTCTTTGGTGCGCCAACTGCCACCAAACGTTGCGCCGAGTCCTGTGTTCACCTTATGTTCACGCAGTCCAGCACTGGCCGTTTATGTCAATCAGCTTATATCATGGGACACCACAGTGTGTATCCATATCAACCGCTATTCTACCAATTATGCTGTGGCCATCGTCTTTAAATCTATTAGCAGATTAGGAGATGGGTGGTTTTGGTATGCGATGATGCTGGCGGCTTTGGTTGTTTATGGTCAACAGGCTTTTTTGCCGATTATAACCACTTTACTCATTAGCCTGATTGGGCTTGCGATATATAAAGTATTAAAAATAAAAACGGTACGCCCCAGACCCTATCAAGTACATCAGGTGATAGTGCTCGGTGAGCGGCCATTAGATGTGTTTAGCTTTCCCTCAGGACACACCTTACAAGCGGTGCTGTTTAGCGCAACTTTAGGCAGTTATTTTCCTCAGCTGCTGCCTATCATGATGCTTTTTGCATTATTGGTGGCCTTATCGCGTATGGTGCTTGGCCTGCATTATCCTACCGATGTGCTGATTGGCGGTGCCATAGGCTATAGCTTATCTTTATGGGCACCTGATATGCAAAAGATGGTGGAGCACAGCCTGCTACTGCTGTAAGTAACCTTTGCTGTAAGTAACCTTTTATCTTACGCTGAAATGAGGCTATTAGATATGAGAATTTTTGCTATAAGGATATAAAAATTTAACACGAACAGTTATCTTCTAAGTGCTTTTTATGTGGTAGGCTAATAGCACACTAGCACTTTTAAGGAGCCGTGCCCTATCATGCCCTCTGACCGTAGCCTCATTGACCAATTAACTCAAAACGTCCTTTCACTAAGCGCCCAGCACATAACCCAAGAGCACATTCAAGCACTTAAGATGGCCAGTCCTTTTGCTTATCAAATCTGGGAAAACAAGCCGGCTATTTGCCAAAACTTTTTGACCAGTTATCCTTTAGGTGAGCTGCTGACTCGCCAGCAAATCTGTGATTTGATTGATGATTACACCTTAGACGATGGGTTAGAGGGCGAGCTTAAGCGGGCCGATGAAGCCGGCGTCATGAAAGGTCTGCGCCGCTTGCGTGAGCTATTGATGCTGCGCTGGATTTGGCAGGACGCTTTGGGGCTCATTGCGCTTGAACAGCTGACCGGTGAGCTATCAGATTTTGCGGATAATTGTCTGATATTCGTTAAAGAGTATGTTTGGGAGCAATTGGTTGCGCGCTATGGCCGGCCCACATATATTGATGAAAAAGGGCAACGTCAGTTCGATGACATGGCCATCTTTGCCATGGGTAAGCTTGGGGCGCAAGAGCTGAATCTATCTAGTGATATCGACTTAATCTTCGTACACCGTGCCCGCGGTGAAACCGATGGTGATAAATCCAAAGGCACCAAAAGTATAGATAATAAGCGCTTTATGATTCGCTTGGGTCAAAGTATTATTAAGATCTTAGATACTTGCACGGCAGAAGGCTTCGTGTTTCGAGTCGATATGCGCCTACGCCCTTGGGGTGAGGGCAGTGACTTGGCCATTCACTTATCGGCTTTAGAGAAGTACTTTGCTGCTCATGGCCGCGCATGGGAGCGGTTTGCGTGGCTAAAAGCACGGGTGATTAATGAGGTTGACGATAGGTTTAATAGTCAATTAGAGAGCATCATTAAGCCGTTTGTGTTTCGCTATTATGTCGATTACAGTGCCTTTGCTGCACTGCGTGAAATGAAGTCTTTAATTCAAAATCAAGTGGCGCAGCGAGAGGACTTAGACAATGTTAAGCTCGGTGCCGGCGGCATTCGAGACATAGAGTTTGTGGTACAGGCTTTCCAATTAATATATGGCGGTCGTCACAGTCAGCTTGAGGTCAAGTCCTGCCTCAAAGCGATGCAGGCTTTAAACGAATTTGATTTCATCGATGATGATACTTACCGCAACCTAGAGGCTGCTTATCGTTTTTTTCGCCGCGTTGAGCATGGTATTCAGGCCATTCATGACCAGCAAACTCAAAAGCTGCCGCACAATCCAGAATGCCAGCACAATTTGGCGCTCACCTTAGGCTTTGATAATTGGGATGCTTTTTTACAGCGTCTAAATGAGCATCGCCGCAATGTGCATCTCCCCTTTGATCGTATGGTGACTGAGCGCCAGACGCCTACCAATACCGCTGTTGCCTCCAGTGATGAGCTGCAAAGCTTAGATGAGGTGCTTAACGAGGATAACAAGGCCAAGCTTGAGCAGTTTTGGTCAAGCAAAATGGTGGCCAATCTATCTGAGGAGGCCAAACAGCGATTAGATGCCGCTTATCCTGTATTGGTGCATGCGTTACTAATTCATGAAGCCAAGCAGGGCTTAGCCAATGTGGCATTACCCAGACTTATCGACTTATTAGAGGCCATCTGTCGCCGCTCTATATATCTAGTGATGCTCGCTGAAAACCCAGATGCCACAGTTAATCTGATTCCCATGCTCTCGGCAAGCCCTTGGATTGCTGGCGAGTTGACCCGCTATCCGGTATTGCTTGATTCATTCTTGCAGCAGCGCTACCGCCACCTGCCGGACAAAGAGGAGCTTGCCAATATCCTGCGTCAGCGCCTTTTGCGCGTTGAGCCTAATGATGAGGAGATGCTACTAAACGTGCTTAGATTGTTCAAAAACAATCAGGTGCTGGCTGTAGCCGCCAGTGATGTGCTGGCCGAACGCCCGATTATGAAGGTGTCTGATTCCTTGACTTATATTGCTGAGGTGGTACTTGAATTCACCTTAGAGCGTGCCTTCTCAGAGCTGGTCAAGCGTCATGGCTATCCGATCAATATGCAAGGCGAGTCAGTAACCGAAGCGCACAACGGCTTTGCGATTATTGGTTATGGCAAGCTTGGTGGGATAGAGATGTCGTATACCTCAGATCTTGATTTGGTATTTATTCACCAGATTAATGAGCAGGCAATGACCACAGGGCTTAAACCGGTTAGCGGCATGAAGTTTACCGCGCGTTTGGCCCAGAAGCTGATGACCTATCTCAATACCCAAACCCGAGATGGGCGTGCTTATGAGATTGACATGCGACTGCGACCTTCGGGTAATGCTGGCATGATGGTAGTCTCAAGCCGATCCTTTGAGCGCTATCAATTAGAAAAAGCTTGGGTCTGGGAGCATCAAGCCTTAGTACGGGCGCGCGCCATTTGTGGTGACAGTCGAGTGATGCAGGCCTTTAATCATACTCGCAAACAGGTGCTCACGCGCAAATGTGATATTGCTGACTTAAAACAGCACGTGATTGAAATGCGCGGCAAAATGAAAGACCATTTGGGCAGCAACCCCTTAGCTCAGCAGCAAGGTGAGTTTCATTTAAAACAAGATGCAGGCGGTATTGTCGATATTGAGTTTATGGCGCAATATGGCGTATTGGCCCATGCCCACGACCACCCAGAGCTGGCGCAGTGGAGCGATAATGTCAGAATTTTTGAAAGCTTAGCGGCCGCTGGAGTGTGGGATGCTGAGACCTGTGAGGGACTTACTAAAGCCTATCTTCTACTGCGCGCCGCGATGCATCAGCTGGCGCTTGCTAACGAATCGGTGGTGGTAGATGCAGCGGTCTGGAATGAGACACGCGAGTATGTCATCTCTAAATGGAATGAGATAGTGGTGTAGCCTAGGACTCAATATAACCAAATCAAATGCGCTACAAAACTAAAAATTGATAGTCAATTTAGGCCGCAGTGATATACTAAAATGATTGACCTCTCCTAAATATGCTGTTTATTATAAGGGGAGATCATGCAGGCTCGATTGACGATTATTGGCGTAAAGGGAACAACATTATGAGTATGGCAACAACGGAAGGCAAGCTTTGGCTAAACGGTGAAATGGTCAATCAGCCTGATGCCAAAGTACATGTGTTAACGCACAGTTTGCATTATGGTATGGCAGTATTTGAAGGGGTGCGTGCTTATCAAACAGAAGATGGCCGTACTGCAATCTTTAGATTAGAAGATCACACCGATCGCCTAATGGGCTCTGCCAAAATCTTTCAATTAAATGTCCCCTTTGATAAAGCCACTTTGAATCAAGCCCAAAAAGAGGTCGTTAAACAAAATGGCTTTGAGTCGGCCTATATTCGTCCGCTTATCTGGGTGGGCGCTGAAAAACTAGGACTCTCCTCACGAGATAATAGTATCAATGCCATGGTTGCCGCTTGGAAATGGGGCGCTTATTTGGGCGAGGAGGGCATCCAAAAAGGAATCCGGGTTAAAACCTCATCCTATACCCACCATATGACCAACGTCACCATGTGTAAGGCCAAAGCAGCGAGCAACTATCCAGTGTCTATTATGGCCAACCAAGAGGTGACTCGCAACGGCTATGACGAAGCCATCTTGATGGACTCTCAAGGCTATGTGTGCCAAGGTTCAGGCGAAAACTTATTTATGGTAAAAAATGGCGAGCTACATACGCCAGATTTGGCAGGTGGGGCATTAGATGGGATTACCCGCCGTACGATGATTCAGTTCGCTGAGGATTTAGGCATTAAAGTGGTCGAACGCCGTATTACTCGCGATGAGTTTTATTTAGCCGATGAGGTGTTTATGACCGGTACTGCCGCTGAAGTGACGCCCATCCGTGAATACGATGATCGCACCATTGGTAATGGCGGACGCGGTGACATCACACAGAAGCTGCAGAGCTTATATTTTGATGTGGTACATGGCCGCAATGAGCAGTACATGGATTGGCTGAGCTTTGTTGATTAGTTAAGTGGTATAGCTGTTATGCTCTAAGCCCTTATTTTAGGGATGGCTTAATTATAAAAAAATCCGGACATGATGTTCGGATTTTTTTATGTGAAGTGTCGGTAGTTATTTTTTAAAATAATCACGATACCAATTAGCGAAGTGTTTGATACCCTCAGCCAACTCTGTATTGGGGGTAAAGCCGGTTAATTGGGTTAATGAGCTGGAGTCTGCGTAAGTCGAAGCCACATCACCAGGCTGCATATCCATCATAATCTTCTGTGCTTCTGTGCCAAATTCTGCCTCTAATGTACGAATAAAGGCCATCAAGTTTACCGGTGAGTTATTGCCAATATTATAGAGGCGATAAGGGGCAGAAGAGGTTTCTGGACTCGGATGTCGGGGGTCAAAGGTTGATGCACCCACATCTTTGCTACCGGCCGGAGTGTCTAAAATCGCCAAAATACCCTCGGCAATATCACCAACATAGGTAAAGTCGCGGCTCATATCACCATGGTTGAATACTTTGATAGGGCGGTTATTAGAGATGGCATCAGCGAACAACATCGGCGCCATATCAGGGCGTCCCCAAGGACCATAAACGGTGAAAAATCTTAAACCAGTACAACGAATACCAAACAGATGCGCATAAGTGTGTGCCATCATCTCATTCGACTTTTTGGTGGCAGCGTATAAGGAAACAGGATGATCAGTGTGATCTGAGGTCTTAAATGGTTGTGATTGGTTTAGACCATAAACCGAGGAGCTTGAAGCAAAGCATAAGTTATCTACGTTATGCTGGCGGCAACCTTCTAATATATTCAAAAACCCAACCACATTGGTTTCAACGTACACATGTGGGTTCTCGATAGAGTAGCGAACACCCGCTTGTGCGGCTAAGTGACATACCGCATCGAACTGATGTTCGGCAAACAAGCTCTCCATCGCTGCACGATCTGCAATATCTAGCTTAATAAATTCAAAATTAGCAGAAGAGGTGCTATCACGGCTTGAATGATCAGCGGTCATCGTTTCAGCGTCTAAAGTCACCCCGAGCTCGCTTAATCTGGCCATTTTTAACGAGACATCATAATAATCGTTTAGGTTGTCCACGCCAATAATCTGATCGCCGCGTGCCAATAGTTTTTGGCACACATGAAAACCAATAAATCCTGCTGCGCCTGTTACTAGTATTTTCATGCACTTATATCCGTAGGTTTCTTCGAGCTTAATAAATTAACTTACAATGAATTTAGTACTTTTAAGTGTATTTTTTAAGAGCACTAGGTCGAACTTTTAAAATCTATAGCATAGCTTGTGGGTGAGGATAATAACAAATAACCTGCTTTAAGCATATGATGCGACTTACAATTTCTATAACTTCTGTCATAGCGATGATAGCTGAGAAAAGTATTTATAAATTACGCATAAATTCAACATCTTAACTATATAACCTTACCAGCTTTATTGTTATTATTACTTGCTTAGAATTTTCAACAAATCAAAAGTTATTAGTACTATAAAATTTAATTAATTTTGCTAAGTTGTTACAATACCTATTACTTCTATTTAAGGCATACATTGAGTCTATGAAAATACTGATTACTGGCGGTGCAGGCTTCATTGGTTCTGCGGTTGTCCGTCATATTATAAGCTGCACTGAAGATGAAGTGTTAAATATTGATAAGCTGACTTATGCAGGGAACCTAGAGTCATTAACGTCTGTTGAGGATAGCGCTAGATATCAATTTAAACGAATAGATATCTGTGATAGAGCCGCTGTTGAGCAGGTATTTGAAAGTTTTCAGCCAGATGCTGTCATGCATTTAGCCGCAGAATCTCATGTCGACCGCTCTATTGATGGACCTGCAGAATTCATTCATACCAACATTATTGGTACTTATACGTTATTGGAGGTCGCTCGTCAGTATTGGCAATCTCTTAATGAGCACAATAAGCAGAGCTTTCGGTTTCATCATGTCTCAACAGATGAGGTCTATGGTGACTTAGAAAATACTTCTGATTTATTTACCGAAACCACAGCTTATGCTCCAAGCTCGCCTTATTCAGCCTCTAAGGCCAGCTCAGATCATTTGGTGAGAGCGTGGCATCGTACTTATGGTCTACCAGTTGTTATTACCAATTGCTCTAATAATTATGGCCCCTATCACTTTCCTGAAAAGCTAATACCGCTAGTTATTTTAAATGCGCTTGAGGGTAAGGCGTTGCCTGTATATGGTAAAGGCAATCAAATCCGTGACTGGCTTTATGTAGAAGACCATGCGCGTGCTTTATATAAAGTGATTACAGAGGGTTTGACAGGTGAGACTTACAATATTGGTGGTCATAATGAGAAGCAAAATATTGACGTTGTAACGAGTATTTGTCAGATATTAGATGAGCTACAACCACAGGCGAATGGCCAGTCTTATGAGTCTCTTATTACTTTTGTTAAAGACCGCCCAGGCCATGATCTCCGTTACGCCATTGATGCTCGTAAAATATACAATAAACTTGGTTGGCAGCCCGAGGAGAGCTTTGAGTCTGGCATACGTAAGACAGTACAATGGTATTTGGCAAATCTAGACTGGTGTCGACGTGTACAAGACGGTAGTTATCAACGTGAAAGACTGGGAGTACAGCCAGAATGAGTAAAAATATGAATACCAAGGGTATTATTCTTGCAGGTGGCTCAGGCACTCGCTTATATCCGATTACTAAAGGGGTTTCCAAGCAGTTATTGCCTATTTACGATAAGCCTATGATCTATTATCCGCTATCTGTGCTTATGCTGGCAGGTATCCAAGATATTTTAGTCATTAGCACCCCAGAAGATATCGATGGCTTTAAGCGTCTGCTGGGTGATGGCAGTCAGTTGGGTATTGATATTGAATACGCGGTTCAGCCAAGTCCTGATGGATTGGCACAGGCGTTTTTGATTGGTGAAGACTTTATTGGTGATAGTAATGTCTGCTTGGTTTTAGGCGATAATATCTTTTATGGTCAAGGCTTTACGCCAATGTTAAAAAAAGCAGTAGAGCGTCCAACCGGCGCGACTGTTTTTGGTTATCAAGTGAAAGATCCTGAGCGCTTTGGTGTGGTTGAGTTTGATGATAATCAGCGAGCCATCTCATTAGAAGAAAAGCCGGCTCAGCCAAAATCCAATTTTGCCGTCACTGGGTTATATTTTTATGACAATGATGTGGTTGAGATGGCCAAACAAGTACAGCCCTCAGAGCGAGGTGAGCTTGAGATTACCAGTATCAATCAAATGTACTTACAGCGTGGTGACTTGAATGTGGAGCTACTAGGGCGAGGTTTTGCCTGGCTAGATACCGGTACTCACGAAAGCTTACTGGAAGCGGGCATGTTTGTTGAGACGATCGAGAAGCGCCAAGGTTATAAAGTAGCTTGCTTAGAGGAGATTGCCTTTAATAATGGGTGGTTGTCAGCGCAGCAGGTACAAGAGCAAGGCGCGAAGTTAAGTAAAAACAGTTATGGACAGTATTTATTAGCGCTGGCAGAAGGCAGATTATGAGTTTGGTTCATTGGATAGATTTGCCAGTATTAGGTGATGATAGAGGCTCATTGGTAGCCATTGAAGCCTCAGATACCATCCCGTTCGAAGTTCAGCGGGTGTACTATATTTTTAATACCAAGTCAGGTGTTGCGCGTGGTTTTCATGCGCATCATCAATTGCAGCAGCTTGCGGTGTGTGTGTCTGGTAAATGCCGTATGGTACTTGATGATGGGCAAACCAAAGAAGAGGCGTGGCTTGACTCTCCTAATAAGGGACTGTTAATAGGCGATATGATCTGGCGTGAGATGCATGATTTTAGTGACGATTGTGTGTTACTGGTATTGGCCAGTGAGCATTATGATGAGTCAGACTATATTCGTGATTATGATGAGTTTTTGAAGGTGGTCAAGCAATGAGTTTCTTCATTCATGAAAAAGCGGATGTGGCTTCAGTCGATATCGGTGAGAACACCAGAGTCTGGCAGTTTGTGGTCATTTTAAAAGGTGCAATCATTGGCAGAAACTGTAATATTTGTGCGCATACGTTGATTGAAGATGATGTGATTATTGGAGATAACGTTACTGTAAAATCGGGTGTGTATGTCTGGTCTGGAACCCGAATAGAAGACGATGTTTTTTTGGGCCCAAATGCGACATTAACTAATGATCTTATGCCTCGATCTAAGCAATACCCTGATGAATTTTCAGGAATTACTTTGAAAAAAGGGGCGAGCATAGGTGCAAATGCCACAATACTCCCTGGTATAACTATAGGTGAAAAGGCGATGGTGGGTGCCGGTGCGGTTGTGACCAAAGATGTTCCCGCTAATGCTGTTGTGGTAGGTAATCCAGCAAAAATTATAAGGTATTTAAAATGATTCCTTTTTTAGATCTTAAAGCAGTAAATCAGCAATACAGAGATGAGCTGGTTGCGGCAGCTACGCGAGTGATTGATTCAGGTTGGTATATTGGTGGTAATGAATTAAGCCGCTTTGAAGATAGCTTTGCCACCTACTGCGGGACCAAACACTGCATTGGTGTGGCAAATGGCTTAGATGCACTAATTTTGACCCTTAAAGCTTGGATGCTTATGGGCAAGCTGCAAGAAGGGGATGAGGTCATCGTACCCACCAATACCTATATCGCTAGCATATTGGCTATTAGTGCAAATCACTTGACACCTGTGCTGGTGGAGCCTGATGTCGTAACGTGTAACTTAAGCCCTGAAAAGGTACAGGCAGCCATCACTGATAAAACTAAGGCTATTTTGCCGGTGCATCTATACGGGCAATTAGCAGATATGCCTAATATTATGGCACTTGCTAAGCGACACAATTTATTGGTACTAGAGGATGCTGCACAAGCACACGGTGCCAGCTTAAATGGTACCAAGGCTGGAAATTTTGGCAATGCAGCAGGGTTTAGTTTTTATCCTGGCAAGAATTTAGGTGCCTTAGGGGATGCTGGGGCAATAACCACAAATGATGATGAGCTGGCACAGACTTTAAGAGCTCTACGTAATTATGGCTCACATGAAAAATATAAAAATCTATTTCAGGGTGTCAATAGTCGTTTAGATGACATCCAAGCGGCTATGCTAAGCGTCAAACTTGGTTATCTAGATAGTGAGATAGCGCATAGACGTGCAGTAGCCAAAGTCTACTTAGATGGCATTCATAATCCAGCGATAACCTTGCCCGCCTATTATAGTGAGTCTCATGTGTGGCATGTATTCGTAATCCGCTGTGACGATAGAGACAACTTGCAAAGATATCTGGCAGATAACGGGGTGCAGACGTTGATCCATTATCCAATTGCACCGCACAAGCAGCAGGCCTATCAGCAGTGGAATCATATCAGTTACCCAATAAGTGAAGCGATTCACCAGCAAGTACTTAGCTTACCGATAAGTCCAGTTCTGTCTATGGATGATGCTCAAAAAGTCGTTGAGCTTTGTAATGCGTATCGTTCATAGTTCACAAAACCATAGTTGACGAATTTGTGCGGTGCACTTATGAAACTGGGAGGAGAGGTGCAGATAGTGAAACAGAGCTTAGCCGGTGGTAGAAGTGGTGTATCCCAACATCTAAAAGAGCTTGAGTTTAGGTTAAAGCATAAGCGACTTGAGAAGCGGTCTGTTGAAGACATAAAAACGTATGTTTTGTTAAAAAAAGCAGAAACAAACAGTATCTCAAATAGCCCTAAATATAATAATCAATGTCATTATGAATGCAGCTATCAGCCGGTTGATATTAAACTTTACGAGTTAAGTGATGTTTATTGCAATATAGAATGCTCAAGCTTTGTTAGCGGTGATATTAAAAGTGTTTATATAGAAGAGTTTCCTTACATCTCTTGTCAAGACGCTAATTATAAATCAGGGTTTTTAGTACGTCATGATACAAAGAGTGCGTATATAAAAAACATAAGAAAAAATAGTGTTAGAGCTTTTAAAAGGGCGCTATTCTTAGGTGGCAATGGGTCATTTAATTTTTATCATTGGATGATAGAGATTGCCCCGAAGTTATTAGTATTAACAGATGAAGCGCTAACACAAAGAGCGGTCAACACCATCATAGTCAGTGAGTGTGTCCAAAAAAACGATAATTATCAGTGGGTATTACAGCAGTGTCTAAAACATCTGCACGATATTGAAATTGTTTATGCTCAGCCTAAAGAGGTGCTCTTTGTTGAGCATCTATACTTCGTAAATACCTTTAACCAAACCATCTATAACTACCATAATTTCTTAGACGATTATCGTACCAGTACTATCTTCAATAAGGAGGTTGTCATTGACTTACGTCATCGTTTATCTAATGCCACTTTGCACTCTCCTAAACAACGGCTAGATAGCAATTCTCATAAAAAAATATTTATTTTGCGTAATGAAGATGCCGTAAGCAGTTATAACAAAAGAAGTTATAACCAAGATGAGGTATTTTCTTTTTTTAAAAAAGAAGGCTTCGTCGGGGTTTATCCTGATAAGCTTAGCCTCATTGAGCAGATCACTATGTTTCAAGAGGCAAGCTTTATTGTGGGGCCATCTGGTGCAGCTTGGTCTAACTTATTATTTGCACAAGAGGGTACAAAGGCGATCAGTTGGCTTCCTGAACAATTAAAATACTTTGATACATATTGTTCCTTAGCAAATATACTGGGTGTGGATATGCATTATTTACAGTATCAGGTGAAATGCGGTAAGGTGCATGGCTCTTATCGTTTAGACCTTCAGCAATTAATAGACTTGTATCAACAAATTCAGTAGCTGGTTTAATAGTGGCTAAAACTATTATAAATCACAGTTTTTATCACATTTAGGTAGCAATATGAGTACTTCTGGTCCTTTAGTTTCGGTGGTGATTCCTTGTTATAATCATCAAAGTTTTGTGCAAGACTCCATTCAAAGTGTCATTGATCAAAGCTATAAAAATATAGAATTAATAATTATAGACGATGGCTCTAAAGATAATTCAGTCCAGAGAATCGAGGAAATGATTCTGGCCTGTGAGCAAAGATTTACCCGATTTGAATTTAGGCATAGACCCAATAAAGGACTCAGTGCTACTTTAAATGAGGCACTTGAGTGGTGTCAGGGTAAGTATTTTGCTGTATTGGCTTCTGATGATTTAATATTGCCTCATAAAACTGAAGTACAGGTAAGTTTTTTAGAGCAACACCCAGAGGTAAATTCAGTATTTGCTGGCGTTAAGCTGATCGATAGTCGTCATAAGGAGCTGTCTGTTTCTTTAAGAAAGCCTGGGGTTTATAGCTTTGAGAGTATCATTATGAATAAACATGACTTTCCTGCTGCTACACAGTTACTTAGGTTAGAGGCGGTTAAACAGGTTGGAGGATACAATCCAAAAATTGCTTTAGAAGATTGGTATATGTGGTTAAAACTTAGCCAAATTGGCGATATTTACTATCTCAATGAGGTGCTAGGTCTCTACCGGCAGCATGACAGTAATTTTTCTGGCAATATTGAAAAAATGATGCAAGGTCGAATAGAGGTTCTCAATTGCTTTAAAGACTCTGAATATTATGAGCCGGCAATGCAGAAGGTTCTGTGGTCTAATGCACGTAGAGAGTTTGAGAGTAAAAAGGGACTAGAAAAGCTTGAGAAGTTCTCAGGGCTATTTAAGCAAAAACCGTTGAAAGCGACGAATCTAGTGTTTAAACAAATGATTAAAAAAGTCAAAAATAAACAGTAGACGGTAAGGTGATGGGGCTTGATATTACCAATAACGAAAACAAGCCCCAACATACCGATTGCTACAGAGAACTAAAAAAGTTTATATCCCTATTTTAGCCTTAATCTTAGCTTCCACCTTTCTAATATTTTTATCATTGATGGTCTTACTCATTGCTCTAAATGGAATGACTAATTTCTCACCAATGCCATCTACCAGTACAAATTCAGGGCGACCTTGGCGCGATTCGGTATACATGATACCACCAATGTTAACCTCACCAAATACCACGTGGTAATCACAGCAGTCGTCAAAGAATTGATCGAGTGCCTTTTTCTGAGCTTCGCCAAATTGTTGCTGGTTAACCAAATCCTCTAAGGTTTTAGGCTCTCCAGAGGGAGCAATAATCTTTTCAGTAACCAGTCCGAGTCCTTGATCTGTGTCAATAAAGCCGTGTACTGTTTCTATAGGGAAGGTAAATAGTTTTTGGCTGTAATGGGTTTTACACAGCTGTAAATACTGCAATAATTCACGGCGAAACTGGCGATAGATACCTTGATGACGATTAGCGCGTAATCGGCTTTGAGTCGCTCGGCCACCCTCAGCTGTCGCATTTTCAGGCTTCATTAATTTTATGACCTTATTAGCCTCATCTGGATGCTGATAAACTAACTTTTGAGTCCCTTGTCCTAACAGTTGTAACTGATCAATTTTAATCATAAAAGCTAAGCCTTATAAGTTAAAAGTAGAGATGGTAATAAGGTTTATTTAAATACTATTTTTTTGGCAAGCAAATGCTTTTTGGTGTTTCTAATAAGTCTACTGGCCTCTAATTGTAATTTACTAAAGCCCTTTTTCTTCTCTTGTTTACGACGCAGCTTACGTTCAGAAGATAATGCACTGGGTAAGGTTACCTCGCTGTTATTATCTTGTTTCTTCTTTAAAATCTTCTCTTGCTCACACAGGGCCGGTAGCATTTGATAGACAGGCTCTATTTGAGCAGCAATAAACTCATCAAAAATCATTTTATCGACAGGTTTAGCAGGCTGTTTTAAAATAAAGTCTAAAAAAAGCTTAGCACCCTGCAAAGATAAGATATATCCAGCGGCACCTAGGTTTTTACCTTCAAGAATAGCAAGCTTACGCTTATTAGGTATTACCTCATAAGTCTTAGAGGATAAATAAGCCTTTTTTGAAAATGCCTCTATTTTAATAATATGCCAATCCGGTTGTATCCAATTGGTCTGGGTCAGTAACTCTGTGGCATCTTCTCCCAAAAAAACATCGTCTTCGAAGATGGCGACATAATCAAGCTGCTCTGCAATGATTTTCTCCCATACTGCAACATGGCTCATCATACATGCCAGCTCAGTAGGGGTTAAATCTGAGGTATCCTCTAAGTTTAGACTCTTAGCGTATTGAGCTTCTTGCTCAGGTCTTAGAGCGTCAAAAAACTCATACCTAAGGTGATGTTTCCCAAATTCATTTTCAATGTGTTGACGTCTTTTATTGGCAGAATCTAAGCTAATAATAATATTCTTCATAACTGTTTTATCCATATAAAGCACTGGCATCTGGGCTAGACCAGATTTTGAGTAGTTTTTAATACAGTTATTTATTCAAATAAAGATGCTTAACAGCTGCCGCTTTGTCTTGTAGCATTCTTTTTTGTTTTTTGAGATTATAGCTGCCATCTCGGCCTTCTTTATCTTTACGCTGAATATTTTGACTGGACTGAGTGCCTAAAATATCACTATCGATCCCCATGGGGCTAATCACGGCGGGCCAAACGCCTAGACCTTTGCCATTTTGACTGAGCCATCTTTGAAAGAAAATATCGACTGGCATCGTAATGGGCTTGCCATGCTTAACAAATTCTTCGGCGCCTTTACGTGACCAAATCAGCCCAAGACCCCTAATAGGAAAATAATATGCGTGCCAAAGCGTATGTTCATTGATGGTTGTGATATCTTTGGCCAGTTTCTTTTTTTTGGCAGCAATATTGACCAAATACCAGTCAAGCTCTGGATGCGCATATAAATACGATACGGCCTCTTTGACTACCGGCGCAAATGCACTGGACATCTTCATATCATCTTCTAAAACTATCAGCATATCCGCATCGGTCTCAAGAAACTTCTGGGCGCACTGATAGTGACTCAGATAACAGCCGATTTCTGAGTTTAAAAGGCTGCGGCCTAAGTTACTACGCGTTTGTTCGTCATCATAATAGACAAACTCAGATAATGCTTTACCACGCCCATCATACGCCGATATTCTTTCAAAGTCCCAGTTCTGCTGCTGTAGCTGCTCGGTAGAGCGCTCGAGTCGTTTGTCACTGCCATCTAAGTTGATTAAGTAAGTTAATACTTTCATAAGAGGTATCTTGTCCTTAGTGTGTGATAGTCAGCCTTGCGCAGTCAATAGTGACTGCGGCAGGTAGAACTGAAGCTTGGTAAACATGGCCTCAGTAACTTGAGCAAATTCTTTAGCGGGCAGTTGTTCCATACTTTGTATGCAGCCATATTTGATATTAGAATCTTGCAAACCTTTAATAAACTGCTGCACACTGCGCTCATCTTTTAGATAATTGATGTCAATATCAGGCTTTAAGATGACCTGATTTTGCTTGATTTTCAAGTGATTCATCAATGATATGGGATTAAACTGCTCCACATCACGAAATTTATACTCGATTTGTTTAGCCAGTAGCGTAGGCTTGCTTAATAAGAAATTTCGCAAAATATTTTTATCAACAATATGCGGATAATGATGTATTTCAAAAAACTTGCTCATCCCCGCCAGTTGTGCCCCCCGCATTTGAGCAATAGCATGCTTAGGCTGCACCGGCTTACCCACTAGCTTTTGTAATGTCTTGCGGTAATCAAGCTTAGCCTTCAGTGGCAGGCTGCTACGCCAGTGGCCATACACTACCATCTTATTATCAGTCAAAAAATCTTCAATCTGGGCTGGTTGATTAAAAAAGAAGTCATCATTTAAGTAGATAAAATAATCAGACAGACCTGGTATATTGCACAGCATGGTCTCAATCGAGCGGGTATTAAAGGTTGGCAGATACTGCTCGTAGCCTGCGAAGATTTGCTTGTGGTCAATAATGCGAATTTTGTCTTGGGTACAGATACCTTGAGCTGCAAACTCTTCGATAAATTTAGGCTGCTGCTCATCAGAGACGATATAGATATAGCGGCAAAAGGGCACGTATTTTAAAATAGAGGCCACGTTAAAATAGATTTCATTGTTACTGGCAAAGCGAGTAGCACTAATCGCATCAGAGGCCACTTGAGTGGTTTTTTGATACGACTGGCGCTTTTGCTTGAGCTTCGGGTCATCACCGTCCACCCAGGCGATAACTAAGTCTATTTCAGATGGGGATTGTAGGCTCACAAGGGCTCTCACTATGTCATGGTAATATAAGTATCTGGGTAGATAGCTCTTTAGTTATCTGCTACCGAGTCGATGTTTTTATTTCCAGTAATCCTTAAGCCAAGGGCTTGGCTTCACATGGCGATACCATTTACCGCCACCACCTTTAATCGCATCAGGCGGATTAATCTCACCATGAAAGATAATAATTTTAGCGTTATCAGGTAAGCTTGGCGCTTTAATAAAACTCATAGCAGGAGAGGGCATACATTGGTATTTAAAGCTTACGCACCAAGTTTTATCCCAGTACTCTAAGTGGTGATGCTTACGCAAATAATTAGATAAATAAGCCTGCTCATGACGTACCTCTTTGCTTATCTTGGCAAAGTTTTGCTCGAAGTGACTGAGCAGATTGGGATAGGTGTTTTGACCAATTTTAAAGCGGTACACTGAGCTGTTGCCTACCATGCGCCAAGGCTTTTTCCAGTCACGGATGATGACCACGCTTTCATCAAACTTGGCTTCGTATTCAAAAAAAGCATTGATATTATCAACAATAACAATATCAATATCCAAAAATAGCGCAGTACCTTTTAAGTCATATAATTCAGGCTTAAAGGTGGTTAGCTTCTTCCAGCCACGTTCAGGCAAGCCCTCAGGTAGATTGAGCTCAGGAATAGGGTAGCAGCGCACATTGGGGTCAATACCCGTCTCATCATCGGTAAGGCATACCATCTGAAAATCTAATGTCAGATGACGCTTGACCATATTATATAGACGGTTGACATACTCAGGGCCATATTTGGTGCCCCATTTCATACAGATCACATAGCGGGCCTCACTATTTGAAGAAGGCGTAAGGCGTGAGTCAGATTGGGTAGTTGTCATGAGTTACTCGGGCCAAATAGGTGGGTTTAGGAGTCAGTAAAATGCTTACTTGTCTAATGAGCGCTCTAATGTGCGATCGGGTGAATCCTCTAAGGCTTCATTTTGCTGAGCATTTTGGGTCAATAACTTAGGTTTAACATAAGCGCCAATAAACTGCTTTAGCTGATCCGTACTGGCTTTGTAAGGATTGTTGATTAAGGGAATTTGTTTGAAGCGTCGATAGCTCCACATATAGTGATCAGGGAAGCGCTTGATCATGTCCTCCATCGCTTTGTTTAAAGCGCTGGTAGCAACTACAATGTCTTTATCAAATAGCTTAGGGTCATCTAAGGCGAAGCAGTGGACATCAAAGCCGCTTTTTAAGGGTGAGTCATTGTCACTGCGTACACAGACCAGTCCTACCAATGAGCACTTGGTCTTGCTGGCAAGCTTGGGTGCAAGCGTACTGGTTAATGTTTCAATACCAAAAAATGGTGCTTGAACACCGCCTGAGGGCTGAGGCACATGGTCGGGGAGGATGATACTAAAGCCGCCAGATTTTAAGGTCTTAAAAATGGCCTTTATACCAGAGGCGTCAGTGGGGACCATCTGTGAGTTAAGGCGTTGGCGGCCTTGCAGAATAAAGTCATTTTGAAGTCGGTTTTTGACCGGTTTATATAAGATAGTAGGTGAGCCAAATTGATTCAGCCAGGCATTCATAATCTCCCACGTACCCAAATGCGGGACAATGGCAAGCATCCCCTTAGGATCTTTTAAGGCAGCCTCAAGTATCTGCAGATTATATACTTTATTGACTTGGTTGATGCTCCAAGCAGGCGGCATCGCCCAGCTTTTCACTGATTCAACCGTGCTTAAGAGTTGATTGCGAATAATTTGTTCTGAAAGCTGCTCACGAGCTTCATGGTCAAGCTCAGGTGTTGCCAATTGCAGATTGATATCAATGCTGCGTTTGATCGAGGTGTTAGGAATTTTATTCACGATGGGAGTGACGAAAAGTGCCACTGCCCGCATAGCGGACAATGGCACAAATTTGACGGCATTTAATGGGTTCATAGACTTAACTCGCAATAAGGGGTAATTATCTAAGCTATTGAATAACCACCGCTTTGCCAGCTAAGTGTGCTGCTGGTGGGGGCTAGCCCCACAAGCGGTTAGCTAAATTACTCTTTGTTTTCAGCTTGCGCTTTTTCGCGCACACGAATGCCCAGCTCACGCAGCTGACGGCTGTCGACTTCTGCAGGGGCCTGAGTTAATGGGCAGTCTGCAGTTTTGGTTTTCGGGAACGCAATCACGTCACGAATAGAGCTTGCGCCCACCATAAGCATAATCAGACGGTCCAAACCGAAGGCTAAGCCGCCATGCGGAGGTGCACCGAATTTTAAAGCGTCTAGTAAGAAGCTAAACTTCTCGTTGGCTTCTTCTTCTGAGATACCTAAGGCATCAAATACTGCACGCTGCATCTCAACTGTGTTAATACGTAAGCTACCACCGCCAATCTCAGTACCGTTTAGTACCATATCATAGGCGATAGATAGGGCTGTTTCTGGGTTGTTTTTTAGCTCTTCAACTGAGCCTTTTGGCATGGTGAAGGGGTGGTGCATTGAGGTCCACTTACCATCATCGGCCTCCTCGAACATTGGGAAGTCGACGACCCATAGCGGGGCCCACTCACAAGTTTCCATGTTCATATCTAGACCGATTTTGACACGTAGCGCACCCATAGCATCATTCACAATCTTGGCTTTATCTGCACCAAAGAAAATGATGTCGCCATCTTGTGCGCCTGTGCGCTCAATTAAGCTTACCAACACCTCATCGCTCATGTTTTTGATGATAGGCGATTGTAGGCCAGACTCTTTGTCGACACCATTGTTGATGTTGCTGGCATCGTTAACTTTGATATATGCCAGACCACGCGCCCCATAGATGCCGACGTATTTGGTGTATTCATCGATTTGCTTACGGGTTAGTGAGCCACCATTTGGCACACGTAAGGCGGCCACACGACCTTTAGGATCGTTAGCAGGGCCTGCAAACACTTTAAAATCAACCGACTGCATCAAGTCTGCGACGTCGATTAGTTTTAATGGGATACGTAAATCAGGCTTATCAGAGGCATAGTCACGCATTGCTTCAGCGTAGGTCATACGTGGGAACTTACCTAAGTCCACATCTAGCATGGTCTTAAATAGGTTTTGGATCAAGCCTTCGTTGATGTCCATGATGTCTTCTTCAGACAAGAAAGACGTCTCGATATCCACCTGAGTGAATTCTGGCTGACGGTCGGCACGTAAGTCTTCATCACGGAAACACTTGGCGATTTGATAATAACGATCAAAGCCTGCCACCATTAATAACTGTTTGAACAGCTGTGGCGACTGAGGCAAGGCAAAGAAGTTACCTGGACGGGTACGTGATGGCACAAGATAGTCACGTGCACCCTCTGGTGTGGCACGAGTCAAAATTGGGGTTTCAACGTCTAAGAAACCTTGGTCATCTAAATAACGACGGATGGTAGAGGTGGCTTTGGCACGAAATACCATACGCTCTTGCATCTCTGGACGACGCATGTCTAAATAGCGGTATTTTAGGCGCAAATCTTCTGATACAGAGATATTCTCGTCATTTAATGGAAATGGCGGTGTTTCAGATTTGGCCAATACGACAATTTCTTTGGCCAACAGCTCAACATTACCACTGGTCATATTCGCGTTTTCGGTACCTTCATAGCGCTTGCGCACACGACCTGTAATCTTTAATACATACTCAGAACGTGCAGCATCAGCGGTTGCAAAAGCTTCTGGCGTATCGGGGTCAACGACAACCTGCAAGATACCCGCGCGATCACGCATATCTAAAAAGATAACCCCACCATGGTCACGGCGACGATGAATCCAGCCTGTTATAGTGATGGTTTGCTCTAGTAACGCTTCGGTTACGGCCCCACAATACTCGGTACGCATCATAAATTGTCCACTACCTATCAGTTATCAAAAAAGAATTCTTATAAATTCAAGAAGGTTCTGTCAAAGAATTTTTATCAAACGCACATTATGCCTAATCTTGCGTGTTGATACAACCAAACACCCTTGAAATTATTGAAATGCAAACGCATATTAATAACAATATGATAAAAAATTATTTGTGCTAGAGCGTTATTATATCCCATCTAGTTTTCGATATGTTTTATACCCTTAAAGGAATATTTATGTTGTTTTATCCGGCCAAAAACCCAGTTGAGTTAAAAGTAGTTCATTTAAATAAAAGTCAAAACGAGCGTCGCAAGCATCTTATTGAAGCGACAGGGGACAAAAATGCGGTAAAACAATTCCAAAAAGCACTGGCCAAAAAAGCCAAGCAAAAACTAAAAGACAAGTCTAAAGCGAAAGCCAAGCAAAAGCGTGTATTTGTGCTTGATTTTGATGGTGATATTAAAGCCAGTGCCGTTAAGCACTTGCGCGAGGAGATCAGCACCATCATCAGCGGCGCCAATAAGGGTGATGAGGTGGTCATTCGTCTAGAGTCAGGCGGCGGCATGGTACATAGCTATGGCTTGGCCGCAGCTCAATTGGTGCGCCTCAAAGACGCCGGCTTAACGCTCACCATTGCCGTGGATAAAATCGCTGCCAGTGGGGGGTACATGATGGCCTGTGTGGCAGATAAAATTTTAGCAGCCCCGTTTGCCGTTATCGGCTCAATTGGTGTGGTCTCACAAATGCCAAACTTTAATAAATGGCTAAAAAAACACGATATCGATTATGAAATGTTTACCGCAGGTGAGTACAAGCGTACGGTGACTGTTTTTGGTGAGAATGATGATGACGATCGTGCCAAATACACTGAGGAGCTAGAGCAAACTCATCAATTATTTAAGCACTTTGTGACCACCTATCGCCCGCAGCTGGACTTAACCAAAGTGGCCAATGGCGATCACTGGTATGGTGAGGATGCGCTGCATTTAAACCTGGTCGATGAGCTGACGACCTCGGATGCATATTTGCTAAAGCAAATGGATGAGCATCAAGTGTATGCCATTTTATCACGCCAAAAACCCACTTTGGCTGAGAAGTTGGGTTTTGCTAACGCCGCTCATTCGGCGGTATCAGGCTTGGTAAGCACCGCAACCAAGTCAGCGTTGACTGTGCTGGGTGATAAATTGCCTGAGGTCATGAGCAAGATTGAGCAAGACAAGCGTTTAAAGTTTTAATGGTTGGATAAACTATCAGCCACTTGATGTGAAGAAAAAGCGACCTTAAGGTCGCTTTTTTTGATGGATTTATCTTGCAATAACCTGAATGATAAGGATTGAGTTTAATCAGCAAAAACCAATCATTAAGACCAGTAATCAAAGATAAATTAACCAAGGATAGGTGTTCAATGGATAAGCATTTGACGTTTAATAAGACACTTTTAGTCAAGATGGGTTTGGCGGGTGTGCTGGCAACCTCTACGGCAGCACTTGTCATCGGCCGCATCTGGAAGCCAGATTTGCAGGCCTCTAAGCTTAAGCATTGGGAGCTGCCGACCAGCTTTTATGTCGATGTAGAAGGATTACAGGTGCATGTGGCCAAGTCTGAGACATCTGATAACTTAGCGGCTACTAATAACTGTGAAGCGCAAAGCGGCGCTGAAACTTTGTTACTAATCCATGGCACTTCAGCCAGCTTGCATACTTGGGATGGCTGGACTGAGGCGCTTAAAGAACAATATTGCGTGGTACGCTTAGACTTGCCAGCCTTTGGGTTAACAGGCCCTTATGCTGATGATACCAAGCCCTATAGCTTAGATAATTATGTTGATACTGTCATTAAAGTGATGGATAAGCTTGATATCAAGCGAGCGACCATTGCCGGTAATTCGCTTGGCGGCGGCATTGCTTGGCTAACTGCTTTAATGCACCCTGAGCGGACTGACCGCTTGATATTGGTTGATGCATCGGGCTTTAAATTTACCCCCAAACGCATGCCCATTGGCTTTAAACTGGCACAGTCTCCTGTATTAGATGGTCTTACCGAGCATGTACTCCCTAAAAGCATGGTGCGCAGTAGTGTGCAGAGTGTTTATGCAGATAAATCCAAGGTAAGCGATGACTTAGTGAACCGTTATTATGAGCTCAGCCGCCGTGCAGGCAATCGTAAAGCCTTGACCAGACGCATGCGCGAGGGGTTATATCAAGATGAAGTCAAGCGCTTGGGTGAGATTACGCAGCCCACACTGATTATCTGGGGCGCACAAGATGAATTAATTCCTATTGAAAGCGCTTATAAATTTAAGGCTGCCATACCCAATAGCCAATTGGTGGTATTTGATCACCTAGGTCATGTGCCGCAAGAAGAAGACCCGAAAGCTACAGTGGCTGTGGTGAAGCAGTTCTTGCGAGACACCAAATCTGATTATACTAAGTCGTTTAACTAAATAAATCATCCAGTATTGAGTCAAAGGGGCAGAGTATGACGACACTGTTTATGGTGCAGCTCGGCGCTACGCCAAAGGGTCGGCTGATTGAACAGCACGACATGTTCTTTGGGGTAGCAGATAAGGTAGGCGATTTGATAGATGCGATAAATGCCCACTGGCCTGCGGTCAAGAACAAATGGCATATCGACTCTTATCGTAGCGTCACTACGGTTATTAACCCTGATGGCAGTGCTTATCATATTGAGTGGCAGGACGATAATACTGCAGAAAAAGATAATATAAACTCGTCAATTAAGAGTAACCAGAGCACAGATAACGCTTCCGATTTAAAACTGTTTTTTATTAATTTGGGTGGCTATCAAGAGGGCAGTATCGAAGAGTTTCATTACAAAATGCTGGTGGTTGCACCCACTCAAGCTACAGCAATGAAAGCGGCCGCCACGACCGAGTTTTATAAACATTACAGCTATAATGATGACGACGTTCCCTTCAATGCCGCCTCACACATTGATAATAAACATCAGGTGGATGTCGATGATATCTATGATATTAATGGTCTGCTAAGTGTTGGTCGACTGGTTATCACGCCTATACCTGTTGGTTCTATTGACTTTGATGAAGCTGTAGAGGATAAAAATTATGTCGGCTACCTCAGTCTCAAGACGCTTAAAAGTTTGGCGTTGTGAGTTTGGCATTATAAGTTAATTTCTCGTAATCAATGGCAACTCAAAAATAACCGCTCAGCAGTGTTATAATAAACCCTTGATTGTGCGGCCATTACCCCTCATAAAACCCCCATGCCCTTTGAAATGATGGCATGAGAAATATAAAACGTCTTAGCGTCTAAAATAGGGGTTCAAGCGGCCATACCCGCGCCCACGTCTGTTTATCTATAGATAATTGTGTCACTGCAATGCTTTGCTGACCCCAAAATTCAAGCCGATAAAGCCAAAAAAACTTATGACTAAAGACACGAATAGCACTGCCTCCTCTAATCCTCAAGAGCCCTCGTTAATGCAGGCGCATCAACATAATGCGTCTGTGGTAGAGGATGGCTCAAACGATAAGATAAGCTCTAAATTGGCTGTTGTTAAATCGATGAAGGAGCTGCCGGTACTGGCCAAAGACCGTCATTTTCTAAGCCGCTTGCAGCGTGAATTATCACGTCCGCCAAAAAACGCAGACCCTAAAGTATTGGCAGACAAGCAAGCTAAGTTTGAGCAAATAAAGCAGCGCTCACAGCACGTGGTACAACAGCGTATTGATAGCATTCCTCATAATTTGCCGCAGCTGCTTAATGATGAGCTGCCAGTCAGTAAGCGCAGCACCGATATTATTCAGGCCATCACCGACCATCAAGTGATTATTGTGGCCGGTGAGACCGGCTCAGGTAAGACCACTCAGCTGCCGAAGCTTGCGATGCTGGCAGGCCGAGGTATTACGGGTCAGATTGGCCATACTCAGCCCAGACGACTGGCGGCGCGCAGTGTGGCCAACCGAATTGCTGAAGAGCTGGGTGAGCCACTTGGGGAAACCGTTAGCTTTAAGATTCGGTTTAATGAGCAGGGCAGCGCCCAATCCGTGGTCAAATTAATGACCGATGGTATCTTGCTGGCCGAGCTGGGTCATGATCGCTTTTTAACCCGTTATGACACAATTATTATCGATGAGGCGCATGAACGCAGCCTAAATATCGATTTTATTATGGGCTATTTAAAACAGCTGCTGCCCAATCGTCCAGATTTGAAGGTGATTATTACCTCAGCCACCTTGGATACCGGCCGTTTTAGTGAGTATTTTGCTCAGTATGACCCTGTTAAAAAGCGTATGGTGCCGGCGCCTGTTATTGATGTCGAGGGCCGAGGCTATCCAGTTGAAGTGCGCTATCGTCCGCTGACAGATACCCCAGTGAGCAGCTCAGATGACGACAGTTATGATGACTTTGAGGATAATCTGCCGCGTGCGGTGGTGGCGGCGGTAGAGGAGTGCTTTGAAGATGCGATTGCTAAAGGGCATCCTGAGCATGCCGATATTCTGATATTTGCCGCAACCGAAGCAGAGATTCGTGAGATGCAAGAGGTGTTGGTGCAACATGGGCCGCGCCATACTGAAGTGCTGCCATTATTTGCGCGCCAGACTTACGCTGAGCAGCAGCGTATCTTTCAGCCCTCAGGTCGCGGCAGACGCATTGTTATTGCCACTAACGTGGCAGAGACCGCGCTGACTGTCCCGGGTATCCGCTATGTTATTGACTTAGGTTTTGCGCGTATCTCGCGGTATTCGTATCGCTCACGGGTACAAAGACTGCCTATTGAGGCCATCTCACAAGCAGCGGCCAACCAGCGTAAAGGGCGCTGTGGTCGTGTGGCGCCTGGGGTATGTATCCGCCTATATTCAGAAGAAGACTTCGCCAGTCGCCCTGAGTTTACTGAGCCTGAGATTCTGCGTACCAACTTAGCATCGGTGATTTTACAGATGGCAAGCTTGCGTCTGGGCACAGTAGAGAGCTTTGATTTTATCGAACCACCTGATAGCCGCTTGGTCAAAGATGGCCGAAAGCTGCTCGATGAGCTCGGTGCACTGACACCAAAAAATAGCGACAGTAAAAAACCTGTGGCTAAGCAAACACTCAATGATGTCAAGCTGACTCGTATTGGTCAAAAAATGGCACGCATGCCGATTGACCCAAGGCTTGCCCGTATGCTGGTCGCTGGTAGTGACTTTGATTGTATGCTTGAGATGCTCATCATTGTGGCTGCACTTGCGGTGCAAGATCCCAGAGAGCGTCCAGCCGAGAAGCGGGCTCAGGCTGATCAAAAACATGCTATTTTTCGTCAAGAAGACTCTGATTTTCTATTTTATCTAAGCCTATGGAACGCTCTATATGGCGGCGGTAGTAATAAGCTAAGCAGCAGTCAGCGCAAATCCTTTGCCAAAAAGCATTATCTAAGCTTCCCGCGTCTGCGTGAATGGGAGAAGACCTACCGCCAGCTTGAGCAAATGGTGACTGACCTAAAGCTGCTCACAGACTCTGGCACAGAGCATAAAGACAAGCCCCACACGCAAAATGACGCTGCTAAGGGCCAGCGTCATGCCAATCAGGCAGTAACAGTGGCCAAAAGCGTGGCCACGGACCTAATTGTTGATAATGCCAGTGATAACAAGGTCAATGAAGCGCAGCGTGCGGTGAAATATGCCAACCTGCATCGTGCGTTACTAACCGGCTTACTGTCTGTTATTGCGCATAAGACAGATCAGCGTGGTGAGTATCTGGCTGCACGTCAACAAAAAGCCAAAATATTCCCAGCCAGTACCGTGTTTAAGCAAGTACCTGCTTGGGTAATGGCGTTTGAAATAGTTGAGACCTCACAAGTATTTATGCGCACCGTGGCAAAAATTGAGCCAGAATGGATTATCTCTGCCGGGGGCAATCTGCTTAAATACCATTACTTCGAGCCGCATTGGTCGAAGAAAACCGGTCGCGTGCGTGCTTATGCTCAGATCAGCTTATTTGGTCTGATTGTGGTCGCTAAGCAATTGACAAATTATGAGCAGATTAACCTAGAGGAGTCACGAGAAATATTCATTCGCGATGGTCTTGTGACTGGTAATCTGGGCCGTCAAGCGCCTTTCTTGCAGCACAATATGGACAAAATTGCAGATGTTGAGCGTATAGAAGAAAAGCTGCGTCGCCGTGATTTGTTAGTGGATGAAGAGGACTTATATCAATTCTACGAGCGCAAAATCCCAGAACACATCGCCAGCCGTAAAGTCTTTGAAGACTGGCGTGCTGATGTTGAAAAAGAAGACCCAAAATTCTTGTTCTTTACCGATGAGGATGTGCTGAAAGAGACGGCACCGACCACAGGCGAGTTCCCAGAGGTTTGGCAATTGGGTGATTTAAAGCTGCCTCTTAAATACGTGTTCGATCCGGCCTCTGAAGATGATGGGGTGACCATTAGAGTACCGCTTGCTGCCTTACCGCAGCTAGATGCCATTGAATTGTTATGGGGGGTACCAGGCTGGCGTTATGAGCTGGTGCTGCAATTGCTCAAATCCTTGCCAAAAGAGATTCGTCGCAAGATTGTGCCCATTCCCAATACCGCAGACAGCTTATATGACGAGCTTGAAAAAAATCACCAGCAAGGTTTATTAAACCAGCTGTGCCAGGCCTTGCAGCGCCGCGGTGTGCTTGGGGTAAAACCAGAGGACTTTAATCCAAGCGCTATCGACCGTTACCTGCAGCCACAAATTTGTGTGGTTGATGACAAAAAGCGGGTCATTGAAAAAGGGCGTGATCTTAAAGCCTTGCAGCAACGTCATGCCAGCAAGACCAGTCAAGCGTTAAGCAGCAGCCAAGATACGCAAGGGGTACATACCAGCTTCCCTGAGCACTTTAGATTTAGCAAAAACCGTCATAGTGCCGGTATTGTGATGAAAGAGTTTTCTGCACTGGTGGCTGATGAGGCTGGCGAGGCGGTGACCATTCATCAATTTACCGATGTGACAGCAGCGCTAAAAGCGCATCGCAAAGGGGTATTGACCCTTATCCGCAGCAAACTCGGTGCCAAGCAAAAGCAGCTTACCAGTCAGATTGATAAGACCTTTAAGCTGGCCTTTGCGCCTTTAGGCGATATGGAGAAATTAAAGACCATCGTGGTAGACGCCACGCTTGACGCCACCTTAGAAGCGTACGCACCAAGCTTTCAAGATCATGACGAAGCGCTGCCTGATAATGCTGATAAAGTTGCTGAGAAATTGGCCAATCAGTTGCCGCTAGATGACACAGAGTTTGAAAAAACATCTGAAAAGGTATTGGCCAATTTCTTATTAGAAGGCCAAAAAGTGCTAAGACTGCTGCGAGATGTCTATGCGCGATGGCAGCGTATCCGCCGCAGCCTACTCATGCTTGATCGTGACGTGTTTGGTGAATCGATAGATGATATCGAGGATCAGCTTGATGATTTGCATTTGTCAGACTTTGTGTATCGTATGGCGTATGAGGATTGGCAGCAATATCCGCGTTATCTTGAAGCATTAGAGATACGCATTGAGCGCTTAGAGCATAATCTTGATGGCGATCTGGACGCGGTGTATGAGCTTGATGTCCATATGGAGCGTTTGGCGGGGCGTGCAGATGACGAGACCATTAGTGACTACCGCTGGCTGGTTGAGGAGTTTCGTATTCAGCTGTTTGCGCAGCCGATGAAAACCCGTCAATCGGTGTCACAAAAGCGGCTTAATAAAATGTGGGAACAGGTCAATGCTCGGCGGTAAATATTAAAAAACCAAGAGACTTGCCTTATGTTGCCTGCTGTATTTAACGGCCATATCGGCTTTCTTCAACAGCCAGGCGGCGCTACAGCGTTATTTAAACCAGATCCTATTGAGTCTAAAAGAGCCACAGATAAACAGGCCCGGTTTAAAGCGCTGTATGTGTTGATACGTAAAAACGTCTACCGTTTTGGCCGCTTATCTACTTTTAGTTTGTATCTAATAAGGCCTCAGCTTTTATCTATATAAGATAAGCTGAGGCCTTTTTTTATTGAGTGGTTAAATAAAGAGCGACAAGATATTATACCGCTTGCGTCTCTTCAAGGCGCTTGGCTATTTTGTGTTCATCATCACTGCTGTCGATTTTCCAGTAGCTTGAGATATACATTCTGCAAGGGGTAACGGGGCTTTCATGCTTAAAGTAATATCGTAGCGCGCGCATGCTATTGAATTCACAGGCAGCCCAAACTTCAGGCAGTCCTGCCGGCCAAGTCAGTGATTTTACTTTATCCAATAAAGGCGCCTTATCAGCGCTGGCATGCGGTACGATTATCCAATGTATCTCAATGTTTTTAGGTTTGGCCAGGTTTTGGATGTCTTGCTCGCTAAGTACTTCAATGACCGCATGGCCTGTGGCATCTTGTGGCATCTGCGCCAAGTTTGCTGTGATGGCTGGTAGGGCCGTCATATCACCGACTAATAGGTACCAGTCAGCGCCAGGGCTGACAAGCTTAGTGGGACCTGGGCCTGCTACTAAGATGTCATCGCCGACTTTTACGTTTTTGACCCATGTTAAGGCCGGACCCTCCACGCCATTATCGGTAGTTTCATGAAGCACAAAATCCACATCAATCTCAGTAGGACGCTGATTGATAATGGTATAAGAGCGCTTGGCTACCTGATGGTTTTGGGTATCGGAGAAGATGAATTTTAGATAAGCGCTTTCTTGCTGCGCAGGAAGAGTCTGCATGTCTGTGCCCCCCAAGGTAAGGCGGCGCATATTTGGAGTGATGTCTTCAATGTTTAGGACAGTTAAGGTTCTAGGAGCAGCTCTTGCCATAAATTATTTCCTTTTAGTCTTTGTAATATCTTAAATGATAATCGTTATCATTTAATATATATAGGGCTGATTGCGAATAATTCAAGCTTCTTTTAATAAGGCGAATAAAGAGGCTAAGAGCCAGACTCAATGAATGACTTATACTCATAAACACAGCGGTATCTAGACCCACTGTGTTTATAACAGAGATAGATTATAGGTTTTTAGTCTATGGTTACGCAGCCTATGATGACAACGTACTGGCAATACCCTTGTTAAATCTCTGAATTATAAGGGATGCACACTGTTCAGGAGCCTCCATGGGTAGCAAATGACCGTTGTCTAATAGCTCAATAATACGATCCGCAGGGACCAGCTGCTGCCATACCTTGCGTACCTCGTCGCTAATAAATAAAGAGGGTTTACCGACAATAATAGTATAGCAAAGAGATAAAGCATTTAAATCTTGTAAAGCGTCTGTGACAAAAGGAGTATCAAAATAGCTGGCTAACTCCTGTTCAGGTGCAAACATTAGACGATAGTGCCCTGGCTTATTTTGTACCAGACTGTGTTTGGCAAACTCATAAAGATGCGCATCGTTAATACGTTTAAAGGCGCGATGGGCTCGTAGATAATCGTAGTAGGCGCTAATACTCTCCCAATCTGCTTGCTTTGCTCGTGTGCACTTAAAAGGTTCTTGTGTGATCTTCACTTCATCTGGCGCTGCATTCATCATTTGTGTCTGAGATTTGGTAAACGTCACCGGCTCTATTAAGTACAGCTCTGAAAATAGCTCTGGACGTTTGGCTGCCGCAATAGCAGTAGCGGTAGCGCCTTGCGAATGTCCGATGCCGACGATGGGTTTGTCTTGAGTTTTCTCCAAAAAGTCGATCAAGATATCGGCATCTTCTTCACGCGTTAACTTTTTGACAGTAGGTAGGTCATGCCAATAGCCACGTAAGGCAAGACTGGTGATAGTAAACTGCTCACTAAGTTTGGTTAATAAGGGCAGATAGACACCTGTCGTAAAGCCATTCCCCCCATAAAAATGTGCAGGCGCTAAGGGGAGGTTGGCTGTTTTATGAGCCAAATCAGACAGGTCATAGTAGCGTGCTTTTTTACCGTCTAATGTTATTGTGCGATCAAATGTTTGCATAGTACAGAGTATCCGTCTTGTCTTCAGTTAAAAGTTTTAATAAAAACGAGGCCTTACGTTAGGACGTCTTTGATAGGTAGGTTGCATGGGTATATTAGGCTACCTAAAATTTAGAATAGTGGGGAAGTTTGGCGCCCCACATGAACAATTTCGGCCTCAGTACGCATCAATGGCACAGCCTGAGTCAAGGCACGAATCATATTTACCTTACTCAATAGCGCAAGCGACGGCAGAACACGTCGTCAATAGCCGTCTTTGTACTATTTATTGTCTATTCTGGTGGTAATTTAAAGTAAATTGACCACTACTTTGCCTTTACTATGCCCGTCATCTACATGCTGAATGGCCTTTGCAAAATCAGCAAAATCATAAACCTGATCTAGGACTGGAATAATCTTTCCTGCGTCTACAAGCTCAGCAATATAGGATAACTGCTCACCATTTGGCTGCATAAATAAAAAGTGATAGCGAACGCCCCTTTTTTTAGCTTTTATTCTAATAGGTAGGCTGAGTAAGGGGATGATTTTGCTCATAAGCCAGTTAGCATTGATGGCTTCTGCCATATTCTTATCGGGTTGTCCCGCTATACTGACAACGATACCGCCGCGCTTTAAGACCTGCAAAGACTGCTCTAAAGTATCGCCGCCTTGGGTATCAAACACGACATCATAATCAGACACGATATCTGTGAAATTGCTCGTTTTATAATCGATGTCGAGGTCTGCCCCTAAGTCTTTTACCCAATCAGCATTTTTAGCACTTGCCGTTGTGGCAACGTAAGCGCCTAAATGCTTAGCGAGCTGAATGGCAACGGATCCCACGCCACCAGAACCTGCATGAATCAAAACTTTTTGGCCACGTTTTAACTGTGCTATTTCCACGAGAGCTTGCCATGCTGTCAGCGTAACCAGTGGCAAGGCAGCAGCTTGGGCCATAGAAATATTTTTAGGTTTCAGCGCAACTGAGGCTTCTTTAAGAGAGGTATATTCAGCAAAAGAACCCTGATCATCTGTCTTAGCGAAAATCTCATCTCCCACTTTGAAATGCTCAACTTCTGTACCAACCTCGACAATGACACCTGCCACATCGTTGCCTAAAATAAAAGGAAACTGCACGGGTATCACAGCTTTAAATTCCCCTTCTACCATGCGTAAATCGAGTGGATTAATACTCACGGCATGAACCTTAACCAAAACCTCATCACTTTGAATCGTCGGCTTGGGTTGGTCGCCAAATTGAATCTGATCGAGCTTACCATAATGATTAATATAAGCGGCTTTCATAATATTCTACCTAAATATGATGATCGTAAGTGGGATTAAAGTAGCCTACGATATCGCAAGGTTTTCTTACATATTTTATTGAGCAATAAGATAGTAATACAAAATGGGACCAGTTACTACTAAAAAGATAGTAACTATTGAAACTTTTTGTACTATATTCACTATTCTTTTAGTAGCAGCTTTTCTTTTAGTTGTGGCTTTTCTTTTAGTTGTGGCTTTTTTAGTAGTGACTAGTATTTTAAGATTTGATTTACACGCCATAGGAGACATTTAATGTCAGTACAAACTTCGCTCTATCAATGGGCAACAGTACCTACTGAGTTTATTAGTGCAGATGGCATTGGCTTTGCCTATCGTGAGTATGGTCAGCAAAATGGTGGCACACCCATCATATTTTTAAACCATTTGGCAGCGGTTTTAGACAATTGGGATCCTCGCATTATGGATGGTATCGCCCAAACACATCACGTTGTGGCGTTTGATAATCGAGGTGTGGGTGCATCGACAGGGAGAGTAGCTGAATCAATAGAGCAAATGGCTGATGACGCTATTACTTTCATTAAAGCAAAAGGCTTTGAGAAGGTTGATTTATTTGGCTTCTCTATGGGCGGTATGGTTTCACAAGAAATAGCATTAAAAAAACCCAGTTTGGTGAGAAAAATGGTGATATCGGGTACAGGGCCCGCTGGAGGGAAAGGTATCTCTAAAGTCAGTAGAGTGGCTAATTTTGAGCTTCTTAGGGGCTTGCTGACACGTCAAGATCCTAAGATTTTTCTATTTTTCACTCGTACTGACAATGGAAAGCGTGCGGCAAAAGCGTTTATTCAACGTATTAATGAACGGACTCAAGATCTTGACAAAAAAATCACCATTTCAGCATATCGAGCTCAACTTAAAGCATTGAAAAAGTGGGGAAACAAAATCCCAGTCGATCTCTCTATCATTGAACAGCCTACTTTGGTCGCTAATGGAGATCATGATCGTATGGTGCCAACGCTCAATACTTATGATTTAGCAAAGCGATTGCCCAACAGTCAGTTAATCATATATCCAGACGCTGGGCACGGTAGTATTTTTCAAAATCATAAAGATTTTATAAAACAGACGCTTAATTTTTTAGCGAATAATTAAATTTATATTAATATTTTTTTAAGGCATCTATTGTAGGACTACGACTCATTTAACGGCTCCAACGTAGTTTATCGAATATTCATGCGCTTGGCCTCAAGCAGGTCGACGTATTGGGTTTGTCTGAATCTCTAGAACTACGATGAGACTGTATAGATAAAGGGATGATAAGAGGTAAGTGTAGAACCAATAAATACAAAAAAACCTCAAGTATAAATACTTGAGGCTGAAACTTTGTTTTAAACACTAAGTTTTAAATATGGCGCAGCGGACGGGACTCGAACCCGCGACCCCCGGCGTGACAGGCCGGTATTCTAACCAACTGAACTACCGCTGCTTAGGTCGCTTTAGAATGTTTAGCCACTTTCTAAAAAAGTGGTAGTCTATAAAGAGTGGTGGGTGATGACGGATTAGAACCGCCGACATTCTGCGTGTAAGGCAGACGCTCTACCAACTGAGCTAATCACCCTGAATGTAGGAGCGTATTATATACATATATCAATATGTGTCAAATTTTTTCTGCAAAAAAGTGGAGAAAATTCAAAATTTTGATTTTAGGGGGCTAAATAAGGGGATTTATCCTGGTTTGGGGCAGATATGGTAAACTACGCGGTAATTAAATACTGTATCTCATGATGACACATGCAAAACCATAACTGTAAATAAAATAAGAGACGCCCATGAATAATGCAAATAATCCGACCCGCGTGGTCATTGACCTCGATGGTAGCTTAGATGAATTGGACGATGATGACATCACGTTGCCGGATTTGGCTGAGCCGCAAGACATACCTATTATCGAGACCCCTCGTGTGGTGCAGGCCGCCGCAGACACAAAACCTAACCCCGTTTCCTCGACATCTACCACTGCCAGCTCAGTAACGTCAACGCCAGAGCCAGTCGCTCAGACGCTGACACAAAGTGAGCAGCAAAAAGAGGACAAAAAGCGTGGCGGTTGGTTCTCACGCATGAAATCAGGCTTATCTAAATCGCGTAAGAATTTGGCAGAGGGTGTGGCCAATATCTTAATCGGTGGTAAAGAGATTGATGATGAGCTACTTGAGGAAGTAGAAGATCAGCTGTTGGTGGCAGATATTGGGGTAGAAGCGACTGATAAGATTATCAAAAGTTTAACCGAGCAGACCGCCCGCGGTGATTTGATTTATTCGCATTCTTTATATAAAGCCTTACAAAAAGAGCTGGTTGAGATTCTTGAGCCAAAAGTGGCCCCGCTGATCATTGATACCAGTAAAAAACCTTTTGTTATCTTAGTAGTAGGCGTCAATGGGGTAGGCAAGACCACCACCATTGGTAAATTGGCCAAGCGATTGCAAGGTGAGGGCAAGTCGGTCATGTTAGCTGCCGGTGATACCTTTAGAGCCGCTGCCACCGAGCAGTTACAGGTTTGGGGTGAGCGTAATAATATTCCGGTTGTGGCGCAAGGTCATGGCGCAGACAGTGCGTCAGTGGTCTTCGATGCCATGCAATCTGCCAAAGCCAAAAATATCGATGTGCTAATCGCCGATACAGCTGGCCGCCTGCAAAACAAAACTCACCTGATGGCTGAGCTTGAAAAAGTAGTTCGCATCATGCGCAAATCTGATCCCACGGCGCCGCACGAGGGCATGATTGTATTAGATGCTGGTACTGGCCAAAACGCCATCAATCAGGTCAAAATCTTTAACGATGCGGTGCCCCTAACCGGCATTACCATCACCAAACTTGACGGCACAGCCAAAGGTGGTGTGGTATTTAACATTGCCAATACCACAGACATTCCGATTCGCTATATCGGGGTGGGTGAGTCTATTGATGACTTACGTGCCTTTAGTCCGAAGCAGTTTGTGGCTGCATTGTTTGAAACCGATGAATAATAGGCTTGTGTCTATCTCAAAAAGTAACCTTTACTCTTAAAAAAATGGCATCATAAGGTGTAATGCCAGTCAGTTAAACAAGAGACTTAGCGGAGATATGGTTTTTTAAAACCAGAGAACTCCATAAACAGGGGTTTCTAGAAAAAACGAATTTCAGAATTTCGCTATAAAATCTCTTAACTGACTGGCATTAATCATAAGGTGCCATTTTTTTGTTTGAGACCTGTTTTGAGGCCTGTGATTATGATTGTAACTACCACCTCTTTTGCCCAGCATAGCTTACTGCTTATTGCTTCAGATATACCCTCTGCAGAGCCCAAATTGGTCAGCTTAGATTGGCTAGCCAAGGGTCAACAGTGGTCTGACTCAAAGTCACTGGCACCGCTAAAAAAGCGTCATCAACTAATGGATGATGATTTTCAGTTTATTGACGAAAATAGCCTAAGCAAAGATAAGCCAATTGAGTCACTGCTCATAACCACCATCACCCAATTGCAGCAGTATCTAAAAGGTGAGCGTCAACAGTTTGATATTGCACTAGACTGGTCGTTGGGTACGCCATTTCAGCAAAATGTCTGGCGGGCGTTGCAACAAATTGCTTATGGAGACACTATAAGCTATGCACAATTGGCGCAAAATATAAACAAACCCACCGCCTACCGAGCGGTGGCCAATGCCAATGGCAAAAACCCCTTTAGTATTATCATTCCCTGTCACAGAGTAGTGGCCAGTGATGGTGGCTTGGGCGGCTATACTGGTGGGCTTGATAAAAAACGCCTGTTACTACAACTAGAAACGCTCAGCTAACAGTGCGAGCAAATTTATTTTGATACGCTTTTGGGGTTAGGTGCGTGGCACGCTTAAACAAACGGCTAAATGAGGATAAATCATGATAGCCCACTTGATAGGCGAGTGACTTGATGC
The DNA here is from genome assembly GCF_904846585.1 of Psychrobacter sp. H7-1. Taxonomy (NCBI): domain Bacteria; kingdom Pseudomonadati; phylum Pseudomonadota; class Gammaproteobacteria; order Moraxellales; family Moraxellaceae; genus Psychrobacter; species Psychrobacter sp. H7-1. The sequence goes on along the minus strand of NZ_CAJHBH010000001.1, from coordinate 21,813 downwards.
TCACATCGGCTGACTCTAATAGGCGTTTTGCCTGCTCAATACGTACCGCTTGAATATACTCTATCGGCCGCATAGACAGGCAGGATTGGAAGCGGCGGTTTAAGGTGCGCGGTGTGATATTAACCCGCTTGGCCAAGTCACTGACTTGCAGCGGCTCGGCAAAATTTTGTTCGATATACGCTTGAACTTGGCTCACCACTGGGTCTGAGTGTGGCGTATGCAAGGTGACATTGGTATAACTGTCCTGATGACCGGTTTTTTTGTCAATTACTTGAGTCTTGGCCACTTGCGCTGAGATTTCACGCCCACAATAGCGCTCTATTAACAATAGCGCTAAATCATAAAACGCACTGCCGCCTGCAGCGCAAAATATATTATCTGACTGAGTGACGAAGTGCTGTTGTTGCAGGTTCACATTGGGAAAATCTTGCTTAAATTTATTGGCATAGCCCCAGTGAGTAGTCGCCGCTCTTCCCTCCAATAGACCAGCTTTTGCCAATAAAAAGGCGCCACTACAGTTGCTGGCTATATCGGTACCAGTGTTGGCAAGGCGCTGCAGCTCAATTAGCAGCTCAGTGCTGTGTGCCAATACCTTATCGATAGAGTCGCCAATAGTGGGAATAAGCAGCAAATCACAGTGTTCAATGTCTTTAATATCACAGTGTGCTTGGATAATTAAACGATTGCTACAGCGAATATCGGCCTTTTGTAAACTGGCAATCTGTACGTTAAATTTAGGCTGTATGTCTTGATCCAAAAAACGCTGCCAACTGACACCGGTAAAAGAGAACAAATCTAGAGCACCCGTCAGGGCGCTGCCCAGTACCCCATCAAATCCTACGATAACGACTTTAAATGGTGCCCTGTCACTCATAAAGACTCCTTAGTTTGCGGCGTAATACGGTAATCAATTGGACAGGTTAACCCTAATAGATGTCAGTTACTACCTTAATTATGTCATAAATGACAATGTGGTAAGGCACAAAAATGAACTAATATTGAACCACTGATGATTGTTAAGAGAGAACAGCATGGACGCACAGAGCTTAATTAATGAGTTTGAGTTACCCTTTCAGCTTTACGATGTACTAAATACCGAGCAATTATGTCAGCACCCTAAATTCGCTGAACATTCACGTGATACCTTCGATGCCACCATCGATACCGCCAAAAAAATAGCCACCGATCTCTTCTTACCGCATAACACAGTCGCTGATAAAAACGAGCCACAGTTCGATGGCAAAAAGGTAACGATGCTCAATGACGTAAAAGTAGCCTTTGATGCTTATCGCCATTCTGGCTTTATCGCCGGCCGCTATGATTTTGATCAAGGCGGTATGCAGTTACCTGAGACGGTGATGACGGCGGTGGCCGGTTACTTTATGGCAGCCAATCCATCGACCACTGCTTATCCATTTTTGACCACTGCAGCGATTAATGTGTTGATGCACTTTGCCAATGATGAGGTAAAACAAGCCTTTGTACCACGCATGCTCAGCGGTGATTTTACCGGCACTATGGCTTTGACTGAACCGCATGCCGGATCTTCTCTTGCCGATATCAGAACCACCGCCACACCCCATGATGACGGCACTTATCGTATCCGTGGTAGCAAGATTTATATCTCAGGCGGAGATCATGAGTTAGCTGAAAACATTGTGCATTTGGTGTTGGCTAAAGTGCCAGGCGGTCCTGCTGGCGTGAAGGGCATATCGCTATTTGCGGTACCAAAATACCGCTTGGATGCTAATGGCAAACCTGCTGAGCGTAACGATGTACATTTGGCCGGTCTAATTCATAAGCTTGGCTACCGCGGCACCACGTCAACGGCGCTTAGCTTTGGCGATGCCAATGACTGTGTTGGCTATCTGATTGGCGAGGTGCATTTTGGCCTACGCTATATGTTTAAGATGATGAATGAGGCGCGCATCGCAGTAGGCTTTGGCGCAGCTATGATTGGCTATCGTGGCTATCAGTATTCGCTGGCCTATGCCAAAGACCGTTTGCAAGGACGAGTGGCCCCACATCTTAAGCCTGATGATCCTGCGGCGGCCATCATCGAGCATGGCGATGTCAAGCGTATGCTATTGGCACAAAAGGCCTATAGCGAAGGCGGCATGGCTTTGTGTCTGTATGGTTCAAATCTCATTGATCGTATCAATACCTGCGATGATGACACACAAAAACAAGCCTTGTCTGAACTGCTGGATTTATTAACCCCTGTCTTAAAAGCTTGGCCTTCAGAATATGGCCCCAAAGCCAATGATTTAGGTATTCAGGTATTGGGCGGCGCAGGCTACACCCGAGAGTATCAAGCAGAGCAGTTTTGGCGTGACAATCGTTTAAACCCCATTCACGAGGGCACCAATGGCATACAAGCCTTGGACTTAACTTTCCGCAAATTATGGCAAAATCAAGGGCTTGGATTACAGGTATTGCAGCAAGAAATCGCTCGAGACTTGATTGCCATTTCGACGTCGCAAACCGCGAAGCTTGCTAACAAATTGCAGATTTATATCGAACAGCTGCAGCCGCTGCTACAGCATGTGGGTCAAACCCTAAGCACACCAAAAGCTGCCACCTTGAGTGCCAATGCACAAGCTTTAATGACGGTATTTGCCACTATTGTTATGAGCTGGATTTGGATTCGCCAAGCCAGCAAGGCCGAGCAGCTATTAGCACTCACTGAAGATGGCGCTAAGCAAAACTTTTATCGTGGCAAAATTCAAGCAGCAAAATACTTCATCGATTGGGAGCTGCCGCTTATCCAGCGTGATATTGAGCTGCTGACCACGGACAATGCGGTGTGCCACAGCATGCAGCCTGAGTGGTTCTAACGGATCGAATTTAACATAAAAACCTAACTAAGCTGAGTATCAAAATGGAATTTGAACCCAACAAAACTGTCGCCAACGTCCTCAACAAACGCATCTTAATCACAGGCGGCGCTTCCGGTATTGGCGCGGCCAGTGCAAAGCTATTGGCCAGTCGCGGCGCTAAGATAATCATTGCTGATTTGGCTGAAGACTTAGGCCATGCTTTAGCACAGCAAGCTTGGGCGTCAGATCACACGATAAACTTTATGAAAGTAGATGTCACTCAAGCTGCTGAGGTTAACGCATTATTTGCTTATGCCGTAGAGCAGCTGGGAGGCCTTGATGTGGTGATCAATAATGCTGGGGTCGATCACCGACCAGCGCCGCTACACCAGTTAACGGAAGATGACTTTGATCGTTGTATGACGGTGAATGTCAAAGGGGTTTGGCACTGTATGCGAGCGGCCATTGCTTGCTTGAGTCCTCATGGCGGTGGTCACGTTATTAATGTGGCCTCTATTGCTGGTCTACGCTCAGCCCCCATGCTGTCAGCTTATAGCGCCTCAAAGCATGCAGTGATTGGACTGACTAAGTCTGCTGCTATTGAGTATGCCCGTGCCAATATAAGGTTTAATGCCGTCTGCCCAAGCTTTATTGATACCCCTATGGTGCGCAACAGCATGCTTAATATGAGTGAAAAGCAGCAGCACGCTTTACTCAACGCCAGTCCGATGCGCCGACTGGGCAAAGTTGAAGAAGTTGCCAGTGCGATTGCTTGGCTGGCCAGTGATGAAAGCAGCTTTATGAATGGTCACAGCTTAACTTTAGATGGGGGTATGTTGGCATAATAAAGCCGCATATTGCCTGTGACCTGTATTTATCTACTAAAAAGGAATTTTTTATGAAAGACTTATTTGATTTAACTGGAAAAGTAGCACTGGTCACCGGAGCCAGCCGCGGGATAGGAGAGGCCATTGCTCGCTTATTGGCAAATTATGGTGCCGAGGTAATTGTATCGAGCCGTAAGCTTGAAGCCTGCCAAGCAGTCGCGGATAGTATCGTTAAGGACGGCGGCAAGGCCAGCGCTTATGCGTGTCACGTGGGTGATATGTCTCAGATTGATGCGATATTTGATTATATTAAAGACACGTTTGGTCGCATAGATATTTTGGTCAACAATGCTGCAGCCAATCCTTATTATGGTCATATTCTAGATACTGACTTGTTGGCCTTTAATAAAACCGTAGAAGTAAATATCCAAGGCTACTTCTTTATGTCGACGGCAGCTGGCAAGATGATGCGCGAGCAAGGGGGCGGGGTAATCTTAAATACCGCTTCAGTAAACGGCGTTACTCCAGGGGATAAACAAGGCATTTACTCTATTACCAAAGCGGCGGTCATAAGCATGACCAAAGCCTTTGCTAAAGAATGTGGGCCGCTCAATATTCGAGTGAATGCTTTGCTGCCAGGCTTGACTGATACCAAGTTTGCCTCAGCACTGACCAGCAATGATAAGGTGCTTAATATGGCGCTGGCTATGATTCCGCTTAAGCGTGTGGCACAGCCAGAGGAAATGGCTGGCACGGTGCTATATTTGGTCTCTGATGCGTCAAGTTATACCACAGGCGCTTGTATCAATGTTGATGGTGGACTGCTCGCTTAAGCCTATTTAAGGCCCCGCTGTTTGTAACCCTCATGAGATGCCCATGAGGGTTTTTTTATTAAAAAGTCTAGTGTTTATTTTCGTGTTTACTTAAATGCACAGTCTCACAACATTTTATCATTAAATAAAATGTGGATTTTCATTAGGATAGATAAGAGCTCAGCTTAACCGAGACTTTCCCAAACTTACTTGCCAGCGGACGCCAGCATGACTACTTTATCGCTTACGATTAATAATAACCTCTATCACTTCGAGGACCTTGACCCTCGCACCACCTTACTTGACTTATGTCGTCATCACTTACAAATCACCGGACCCAAAAAAGGCTGTGACCACGGGCAGTGCGGCGCTTGCACCATACTCATTAATGGTCAGCGCATTAACAGCTGCTTAACCTTAGCGGTGATGCACGAAGGTGATGAGATTACTACCATTGAAGGTATTGGTCTGCCAGAGACGCTCTCTGATTTACAGCAAGCTTTTAAAGAGCATGATGCCTTTCAGTGTGGCTATTGTACGCCCGGTCAAATCTGCTCGGCCACAGCGCTGATTGAGGAAGTCAAACAAAACTGGCCAAGCTATGTCACTGAGGATCTAAAAAACCCAGATGGCGCTTTAATCCAAGAAGTTGCAGAGCGCATGAGTGGTAATATTTGTCGCTGCTCAGCGTATCCTAATATCATTAATGCCATCTCTGAAGTATTACAAAAGGAGTTACAGAAACAGGTAAACCAGAGCAAATCAGTGGCGCATCCATCGACCTCAGATAACCTAGATAGCTCAGGCAACCCAAGCAATAAGCCGGCAGTCTCGGCAGCAGTGACCGGCATATGGTCGCCACCGCCAAGCCAGTCTCAAGTCCATAAAGACCAAGCCCATAAAGACAATGCCAATAATAGCACCAACAATCAGTCGCAAGCTGTAGGAGAAAACTCATGAAACGTTTTGACTATGTCCGTGCCAGTGAGTTGACGCCTGCCTGCAAAGCGGCCAGTGTAGAGGGGGCAGCCTTCATCGGCGGTGGTACCAATTTGCTGGATTTAATGAAGTTTGAAATTGAAACCCCGATTAAGCTGGTGGACATCACTCAGCTTGAATTAAAGCAAGTAGAGCCGACCGAAGCGGGCGGATTACGCATCGGTGCGCTGGTGACCAATAGTGATTTGGCAGCGCATCCCAGCGTTATTGAAAATTATCCAGTGCTGTCACGGGCAATATTGGCCGGTGCAACGGGGCAATTACGTAATAAAGCAACCACAGGGGGTAACTTCTTACAGCGTACCCGCTGCTATTACTTCTATCAGACTGATAGTCCGTGTAATAAGCGCAATCCAGGCAGTGGTTGCCCTGCCATTGACGGGGAGAATCGATCTCTTGCTATTTTGGGTACCAGTGAGCACTGTATCGCCCAGCACCCCTCTGACATGGCGGTCGCGATGCGCGTACTTGATGCTACGTTAGAAACCCAAAAAGCCGATGGCAGCACACGTCAGATAGCGATTAAAGATTTTTATCAGTTGCCCAAAGACACACCGCATATCGAAACCGTGCTAGAGGCAGGAGAGATGATTACTCATATTATTCTGCCGCCGCCGACAGCAGGGATGCACACCTACGATAAGATACGTGATAGAGCCTCATATGCCTTTGCTTTGGTATCCTGCGCGGCTGTTATTGATGCTGATGAGACAGGCACTTTGACTACCGTACGTTTGGCCTTTGGTGGTATTGGTACTCAGCCTTGGCGTAATGAGGCGGTTGAGGATGCCTTAGTCGGTACTAAGGGCGGTATCCCAGACATTGTTCATGCGGCCAATATCTTATTAGAGCAGGCTCAAGGATGGGGGCAAAATGATTTTAAGATCACTTTGACTCGCCGCTTATTAAAACAAATCATTCAGCGCGCGCTTGCCGCTAAGGACGCATAATCATGGCTTTATTTAATTCAAACGCGACCAAAAAGATGGTAATGAATGAGCCGGTCGATACGTTATTTGATAAAACCTCAAGCCAGCTGGTCGGTAAGCCTATCACTCGGGTGGATGGTGCCTTAAAGGTAAGCGGTCAGGCAACATATGCTGCTGAACACCACCGTGATGGTCAAGTCTATGGGGTCTTAGTAGGGGCGACCATTGCCAAAGGTAAAGTAAAAAAGATTGATACAGAGTCCGTCGCTGATATTCCTGGTGTGATTAAAGTGGTGACAGATGCTCAGCATTTTTTGCGCAATTCACAGCAGGGCGGTGAGTTAGAGGCGCCAACACAAGGTGCAGTAGAGATTGCTTATCATGGTCAGCCCATTGCTGTCGTGGTTGGTGAGACCTTTGAGGCGGCGACGGAGGGGGCTAAAGCACTGCTGGTTCATTATGAAGATGAGACGGATAATGCGGCATTGGATTTTGATAAGGCTTTAGCAGATGCGCATGAAGTCGATGAAGATGCCGGCTCAGATAATAATGCCGAGCAGGGTAATCCTGAGCAGGGGCTAAAGTCGGCTGCGGTGACATTAGATCGTACTTATACCACGCCCAGCCAAAGCAACTCGCCGATGGAGCTGCATTCTACCTTGGCTTATTGGGAAGAAGATAAGTTAACCCTTTATGCCTCTAATCAGATGGTGGCCTTTAGTAAAAAACAAATCGCAGACGCACTGGATTTAGATGATGATCAGGTGCATCTGATTTCACGCTTTGTGGGTGGCGGCTTCGGTAGTAAGCTTGGCATCTCTCCTGAAATTATTGCCGCTGCCGTGGCAGCCAAGCAAGTAGAGCGCCCTGTGCTTGTTATGATGACCCGCCCGCAAGTAATGGAGGCGACGGTACGCCGCTCGAACACGCAGCAGCGTATTGCAATCGGCTGTGATGAAAATGGAGTGATTGATACGCTGATTCACGATACGATTTCTAGTAACTTGCCCGGTGAAGGCTTCTTTGAGCCAGCAGGATTATCGACACATTTTTTATATCGCGGTGAAAACCGCAGAGTCCATTACAAAAAAACAGACATGAACTGGACGCTGGCAGGCTCTATGCGCGCGCCAGGTGAGGCTGTGGGTCAGATTGCGTTAGAGTGTGCGATGGATGAGCTGGCCTGTCAGCTTAACATAGATCCTATTGAGCTGCGTCGCCGTAATGAGCCCGAAAAAGACCCGTCACAAGACATTCCTTTTTCTACCCGTCAGTTGCTGGCGTGTATGGAGCAAGGGGCTAAAGCCTTTGGTTGGGCGGACAAGCACCGTCCTGAGCCGGCCAGTCGTCAACAAGGGGATTGGTGGATTGGCACAGGGATGGCCGTTGCTTCGCGCGGGAACAGCCTATTGCCTGCCGAAGCACGGGCCACCTTACAGCTTGATCCGGCCAAGACATTTGGGGTCAAAGCAGTGATTGAGTCAGACATGACAGATATCGGTACCGGCTCCTATACTGTATTTTCACAAGTAGCTGCTGATTTATTGGGCTTACCGATTGACCATATCGAGATGAAGCTCGGCGACAGTGCTTTGCCGGCCTCATCTGGCTCAGGTGGTAGCTTTGGGGCGGCCAGTGCAGGCAGTAGTATTTATTTAGCCTGTGCCAAGCTGCGGGAGCAAATCGCTGAAAAGGTCGGACTACATGCCGATACCATACAGCTTACGCAAGGTCAGGTACAACAGCAGGGTGAACATCAAGCAAGTTTACTAGAGTCTGGCGTTGAAACCGGAAAAGCGGCTCTGCAAAGTGCAGCGGATGCGGTGCTTAAGTCCGTCGATACGGCGGCACAAAAAGCGGGTTTGGATAGCGATTTGGGCAGTGATAAAAACAATTCTGCTGACTATTTTAGCGATAGCAGCAGCCATGCGTTGGCAGATATTATCGCAAGCTATGAGGATCAAAAACTTAGTGCCAAAGGGCAGATTGCCCCAGGCAAAAATGGTAAAACACACCGTCAAGCCTGTTTTGGCGCTAACTTCGCTGAGGTCGCTGTACATCGCTATACTGGTGAAATCCGAGTGAAGAATATGACCGGTGCCTTTACAGCCGGACGTATCTTAAACCACAAGCTGGCGACCTCGCAGTGCTATGGGGGTATGGTGTTTGGTATTGGTTCGGCACTGATGGAGGAGGTCATCCACGACAAGCATGATGGCCGCTTATGCAATCATGATTTGGCAGAATATCATCTGCCAGTCAATGCCGATGTGCCACAGCTTGAGGTTATTTTAGTCGAAGAAGATGACCCATATACCAATCCAATGCACATCAAAGGCATAGGTGAGACGGCCATCTCCGGGGCAGCGGCGGCCATTGCTAATGCGGTCTATAACGTGGTTGGGGTTCGTATTTATGACTTTCCGATTACGCTAGATAAGCTGATTGATCACTTGCCTGACTAATAGCAAAAGGTACTCTTATGAGCAATCAGATATCTGATATTCTGCAGCTGGCCGATCAAGCCATCGCCGCTGATACAGAGGCGGTGCTTGCAACAGTCGTACACATTGAAGGCTCTGCTTACCGTAAGCCTGGCGCCATGATGCTTATCTGCGCTGATGGTCAGTCGGTGGGTATGATAAGTGGTGGCTGCTTAGAGCCGCATATTATAAAAAAGGCGTTATGGCTGACCCGAAATGGCCCGGTGGTACAGGTCTATCAAACGGGTGAGGATTTGCCCGAGGATGCTGCTGAAAATACGCAGGCTGTCGATGATATTGAGTTTAGTATTCAAACAGAGCTTAACTTTGGTCTGGGCTGTAATGGGCGTGTGCATGTGCTATTTGAGCGCCTAGATACAGCTAGAGCATATCTTGAGACGATCAAACAGGTTCGGCAGACCCAGCAGCCAGTAACGGTAGCGACGTTAATCCGCTCACAAGAGGCGAGCCACCCAGTGGGATTACACGTTCAGTTAACGTCAGATTCTAATGCAGTACAAGTCGCTTCTGCTAATAACATTACCGCTGATTGTGATGAGCTGATTAATCAAACCATTCAAAGCTTGTCGGCCAAATATGTGTCAGCCAAACACATAAAATCTGGCCTAACACAAAAACCAACCGAACAAAAACCAACCGATTTTGCCACCATCACCAGTGTGGCTCAGCAAGATATCACTCAGCCAGTACAGACTCAGTGGCTGGTTCAGCAGCTGCAACCACAAAAGCGGCTGCTTATCTGCGGCGCTGGCAATGATGTGCAGCCACTGGTGCGCTTAGCCAAAATGCAGGACTGGCACGTCACTGTGATCGACAGTCGCTCTCACTATGCTACTCGTTCACGCTTTATGGCAGCTGACCAAGTCCAGTGTGTACCGCTTGAGGATACCCAGACCTTATTGGCACTGAGCCAAAATGCAGCGGTGGCAGTGATGTCGCACAGCCTTACTCAAGATAGAGCTCGGCTACAAGTGCTGCTTGCCAATCCGCCTTTATATTTAGGACAGTTGGGCCCCAAATACCGTACTGAGCACCTAATCGATGAGATTAAGCAAGCGTATCAGGGCGATGTTAATGGCTTAGAGCAAGGCATTGATCAGCTTTATTATCCCATCGGCTACAAGCTAGGCGGTGATGGGCCTGAGGCGTTGGCGCTAGGAGTTATGGCGCAAATCAGTGCAGTGATGCATGGTAAAGAAAACACACTCAGTGCGTCTATAAATGCAAAGAAGATGAAGCAGGCGTCTCAGCCGAAGACAGCGTCAGATAGACGGTATAAAGACAGATGGGCTGCTCAGTGATAGGGGTGGTTTTAATCAAATGAGTGTTTCTAAATGAGTATTTCTAGCTTATCCAAACTATCCGAATTATCTACTGTTTCTGTATCACCACAAGCGCCACCTGAACATGCGGTGATCTTGTTAGCCAGTGGGTTAAGCAAGCGCTTGGGCCAGCCAAAGCAGCTGCTTACCATAGATACTCAGCCACTGCTTGAGGTGATGACCCAGCGTGCACTGGCCACCTCTCCCAAAGCGGTTATGCTGGTCGTACCCGAGTCTCATAGCATTATCCACCCCTTGGCCGAAACATTAGCTGCCCAATACGATGTAATCAACCCAGTATTTAATCCATATCCAGAGCAGGGCATGGCTTATAGTTTAAATTTGGGCATTGATGTGCTTAATAAAAAAGTAGCACAGGGACTGAGCGTAAAAAGAGTGGTTATCATGGGGGTGGATCAAATATTACTGGATACGGCGCATTTGCATCAGCTGCTGGTCAGCCACGAGCAATCCGTTCAAGTCGTTCACACTATTGGCGATAATCCGGTTGATAACAACAGTCCAGCGATGAACAAGAATTTAGCAGATAGCAAGGTTGTCGCCAGTGGCTATGGCCGCTCTTATAAAGACTTACCTGAATTATCATCCAATAAGGCAGCCAAGCCTAATACAAATATTACCGGTCTTCCTATTACCATTGATTATGAGCTGTTAACCCGGTGGCAGCCAACACTCACGGGTGATAAAGGGCTGCGTGATTTAATTAGAAGCTTGGATGATAGACAGCTTCATGTGATTGATAACATAAAGCTTAGTTTGGATATAGACACACCTGATCAGCTAAGCTTTGCGCAGCAACAAGGCTGGCTAGATTGTTAAAATGGCTAATACCTTTTCTAAAAAACAACTTCTAAAAAACAACCTAGCTTGGTTGATTTTTAGGTTTGGTATAACAATCGCTTATGATAAATACGCTGGCAGCAGTCTGCTTCATAACAGTAAATAACAGCAAAGCGTGAAGTGTAAGCCTTTCGTATTACTGACAAAGTAAGTGGACAACGTATACTAGAGATTAAAGGCACAAGGTCTTGTGGTTGCGGTTAGACAGGATATAAAAGTGACTCAAGCCTTATTTTATATTTTATGATGTGACATATGAGTTGATTGTCTAGGAGGTATCATGTTTGGCGATTCTAAAATCAAAGCCTTATATGCAGAAGATGACCAGCGAAGCCTGACAGATAAGCGGCGGCGGCAGCAGGGTATTATAAAAAATGAGGCCGGTGAGTGGGTACTGTTACGCCATGCTGATGTGAAGGCGGCGGCGCTTGATGATGCCACTTTCTCTAGTCATGTCTCGCGGTTTTTACAAATCCCGAATGGCTTAGACGGCGCAGAGCATGATCAGTATAGAGCACTGATTAACCGCTATCTTAGTCAAGACGCCATTACCCCTTATGTGCCGATGTTTCAACACGTGGCAACAGAGCTTGTGTCGGGGCTGCCTAAAGGGGAGGTCATTAATGCGGTTACGGATATAGGCACTGTCTTTGCAGTGCGTGCTCAGTGTCAATGGCTAGGCTGGCCTGCAGAGGTTGAGCCTATCTTAGTACAATGGGTCAATGACAATCACCAAGCCAGCCGCTTAAAAGACACTGCTAAGCTTGCAACAGTAGCACAGGATTTTAATGAAATTATTCGCTCGGTTATCGCCCCATTTCGGGATACAGACTCTGCTGCTGCTAGCCATAACAAAGCAAATCAAGACAGCATAACAGCTCAGCTATGCCGTGAGCAAATAAAGGGACGTCCACTTAGCGAGGCTGAAATTGTGTCTATTTTGCGCAATTGGACTGGGGGTGATTTGGGGTCTATGGCATTATGTGTGGGCGTAGTGGTGGCTTGTCTTGCCCATCATCCTAAGCAGCTACAGCACTGTGCCAATGCCTCTGATGCAGAGCTTGAAGCCATTATTGATGAGATACTGCGTCTTGATAATCCTTTTCCCTCAAACCGTAGGATAACCAAGTGTCCGGTGACTCTAGGCGAGCATCAATTGCCTGAAGGGGCTAAGGTGCATTTAGACTGGATTTCAGCAAACCGCGATGAGGCCGTATTTGGTAAAGATATCTTTGATCCAGTCAAGCATGCAGCGGATAATCTGGTCTATGGTATTGGCCGTCATGTGTGTCCTGGGCGGTTATTGGCTACTTGGCAGCTTAGAATCCTTATCCAAGCACTGCTTGCGCATGTAGAGGCGATCACGCCAGCGCCGAATGAGTCATTTGAACGGCAGCTGCCTCCATTAGGTGGATATAGCCGTGTACCTGTTATCTTAAGTTAATATTGTTATCTATTTTGGCTATACTTGACATCGTAAGACAAAAAAAGCAGCCCCTATTGTCATAGTGGCTGCTTTTTTTATGCTATTGTTGATAACGCTATGGTTGTTAGTAGTGATAATATTTAAAACGACTAACCACCTAGCCTAACTGCGCTAATACGTCATCAGTGAAGTCGACGTTGGTATGCACATCTTGTACATCGTCTAAATCTTCTAGCATATCGATCATTTTCATCACTTTTTCGGCATCATCGATATTATCGATAAGCGCGGTGGTCGAAGGCGACATGGTAACCTCAGCATTGCTCGACTCATAGCCGGCTGCATCTAACGCATCTTTTACCGCACCAAAAGTGTCAGGCTCAGTAATGACAAGTAAGCTTTCGCCATCATTTTCGATATCGACAGCGCCGGCATCTAACGCCACTAACATAATCTCATCTTCAAGTGAGACATCATCAAAAATGATTTCGCCGCGTTTGGTGAACAGATAAGCCACCGAGCCTGCGGTGCCTAGGTTGCCGCTAAACTTGGTAAAGGCGTGACGCACTTCACTGACGGTACGGTTTACGTTGTCAGTCATGGTCTCAACCAAGACAGCCACACCGCCCACGCCATAGCCTTCATAGGTTAGCTCGTCCATTTCGCCGCCGTCAGAGTTACCGGCACCGCGCTCGATGGCACGCTTGATGGTGTCTTTGGTCATGTTGGCCGATAGTGCTTTTTCGACTGCAGCACGTAGGCGAGGGTTAGATTCTGGGTCAGGGTCACCTTGTTTGGTCGCTGAAACCAGCTCACGAATGATTTTGGTGAAGATTTTGCCGCGCTTGGCATCCTCTTTGGCCTTTTTGTGCTTAATATTTGCCCATTTAGAATGACCTGCCATAATATGGTTATCCTTATCAATTACGTTAAACAAATCAAGGGTATTATCCGCTTGGAGTGTATAAAAAAGACCTAGCACCCTCGGCAGCTGTAATAATAGGCCAGCTGCGGACGCACTATGTGGCCATGAAAGTATGAGTGTTGACTTGAATTTTTTACTGATTGCACCGATAGCAACACGGCGATAAATAAGAGGGGCTTGATGACCTGAGCAGTTAGGGAAATGGCCTTGTACTTTGAGTCTAACAAGCCTCTAAAAGAGCTAGATTATAGCAGAAATTTGGGTTTGGCAGGATAGCTTATTTTTTGGCGCTAAAGCGGTTTTCATTGAGTTTAGGGTGTTAAGCCATATAAAAAAGGAGGTGCTAAAAACAAAGTTTGTCTAATAGGTAACATTGCCGATGTAATAACGTATAATGGGCCACTCTTATAGATCAGTTACCCGTATTTATGAAAAAACTCTCCTCAAATACGCTAAATCATCTACGCGATCGCATTCATATTATCATTGAAGGCACAGATACGCCTTTAGGTAAGCTGTTTGATATCGTATTATTGATAGCCATTGCTGCTAGTGTGGCCGTGGTGATGTTAGACAGTGTGCTGTATTTGCGCCTGCAATTTGGTACAGTATTCTTTTATGCAGAATGGTTTTTTACCATTTTATTCACCATAGAATATTTGCTGCGCCTGTTTTCGGCACCCAACCGGGTACGCTATGTATTTAGCTTCTTTGGGGTGGTGGACTTATTGTCTGTATTGCCCAGTTATTTAAGCTTAATATTTGGTGGTGTTCAGTACTTAATTGTGGTGCGCATCCTACGTATTCTACGTGTGTTCCGAGTGTTAAAGCTCAAATCTTATATGCAGCAAGCGGGGTTTTTGGCCGCAGCCCTACGCACCAGTCAACAAAAAATCACCGTGTTCTTCTTGTCCTTGGTGCTGTTGGTTATGATTTTCGGCTCGGTCATCTATGTGGTCGAGGGGCCAGAAAATGGCTTTACCAGTATTCCGGTATCTATCTACTGGGCGACGGTAACTTTGACCACGGTGGGCTATGGCGATATGTCACCTAAGACCCCTTTAGGTCAGTTTATTGCAACCATGGTGATGATGACCGGTTACTCCATTATTGCGGTGCCGACCGGTATCTTTACCTCTGAGCTTGCTAAGAGCATGCGCCCGCAGCTACATCCAGTCACTTGCCCTAACTGTGGTAAGTTTGGTCACGCCGCCGGTGCTCAGTTTTGTGACCGCTGTGGTCATGACCTGCACATCTAGTTTTGCCTTATAAGTGCCGATTTTATCTATAATATAGCGGCACTTTGCTCATGTTACAGACGCATTAAGTTATAAATTTTTACGACCTAATGCCTGACCTTCTTTTGTTAATAGACTCAAAATCCTATGTCAAATTTATTGAAAAAATCCTTCAATGTTGTCAATCGTGTCCGTCACACTGCCAGTGTGGCCGGCTTATCTGCATTGCGTGTGGCCAAAGGTGAGCGTCCAGATGCGGTCATGCTGCGTGAGACGTTCGAGCAGCTTGGCACCACTTATATAAAAATTGGTCAGTTTATCGCCAGCACGCCCTCCTTGTTTCCGCGTGACTATGTGATTGCCTTTCAAGGCTGCTTAGACCAGACCACGCCGCTGCCGTATCAGTATATTGAAGGGGTATTAAAGCAAGAGCTGTTAACAGACCATCACAGCTTGGATGAGTTGTTTTTGCATATCGATGAGACGCCGCTAGCGTCTGCTAGTATCGCCCAAGTGCACGCGGCAACGCTGCGTGATGGCCGTGATGTGGTGCTAAAAGTCCAAAAGCCGGATGTCGATGTGATCATGCAGACCGATCTTGGGGTGCTACACGGGGTGACCAAGATTATGGAGCGCTTAATGCCGCAAATGCGTTTTGCCAGTATCTCGCCGATTATCGATGAGATTCGCACCCGTATGTTGGCTGAGACCGACTTTATCGCTGAGGCGTCTAATATCCGTGATTTTCAGCAGTTTTTACAGATGACGGGCAATCAAAAGGTGGTGGCGCCTGAAGTGGTGGATGAGCTGACCACCAAAAAAGTGCTGACCATGAGCCGCTTGCATGGCATCTCTATGGTTGATGAGGTGGCGATGCGCCAATATAGCGCAGATCCTGCGCAAGTGATGGCCGATACGCTCAACACTTGGTTTGCAAGCCTAATGATGTGCAACAGCTTCCATGCTGATCTGCACGCTGGCAACTTAATGCTGCTTAAAGATGGGCGTATTGGCTTTATTGATTTTGGTATTGTCGGTAAGCTAAAGCCTGAAAGCTGGCAAGCGTGTATGGGTATGATGCAAGCGCTACAGGACAATGATTATGTGACCATGGCCGGCTGTATGATTGATATGGGCATGACTCATGATCGTGAGCAAGTCGATCAGGCACAGCTGGCCGGTGATTTGGCAAAAATGATTACCCGCATTATGGCAGAGGATAAAACCTATACCAGTGGCAAGCCTTTTAATACCAAAGAGCAGGCCGATGAGCTAAACAAAATGATGCTAGAGATTGTTGAGGTCGGCAAACGCCACGGTATTCATTTCCCGCGCGACTTTGCGCTGCTGACCAAGCAAATGCTGTATTTTGACCGCTTTATGCGCACGCTTGCACCCGACATGGATATGTTTAATGATGCCCGCGTCAGCTTGCTGGGCAGATAATGGACAGATAAATAGTGAAAAAGGGCGCCGCGCTAGGGTAGGGCAAATAAGTAGAGGACTGTATACGCGCCCGATGGATAATCTTTTGATTAGTAATATACGTTTTTGATTTGGTACACACTTAACTGTAATTAGTGCTTATGATAACTAGGTTACCTCTTTGGATTTTGATTGGTGGGGCAGTGCTGGCTTTTAGTGCCGGCTGCATCAATATTATTGCGCTTAGCGGCTTTACCAATTTATCGGTGTCGCATGTGACCGGCAACGTCAGTTATTTTTCGGCAGCGTTGGCGCAGATGAATTTTTCGCGGGTGCTGTTCGTGGGGGCATCGCTGCTGTCATTCTTGTCAGGCTCGATTTTAAGCGGCTACCTGATTGGCCAGCACTCGTTAAAGCTTGGCCGCCGTTATGGCATTGCCTTATTCACCGAAGCTGGCTTATTGTTTTGCAGCTTTTTATTGTTTTTTCACCATGATTATTTCGGTCAGCTGCTGGCGGCTATGGCTTGCGGGCTACAGAATGCCATGGTAGCCACCTACAGTGGGGCGGTTATTCGCACCACGCATTTGACCGGTCTGACCTCAGACATGGGGGCCGCTATTGGTAACTGGTTGGCGGGTCGACCGATTAGCAAGCTAACCTTGGGCTTCCAGGCCATCATCTGGTACAGCTTCTGTGGCGGCGGTGTGGTAGGGGCTTATGGGTTTTTTAAATTGGGCTATAGCGCCATGCTTATTCCGGTTGGCATTGTGTTTATGGCAGCCGTCTTCTATCAAGTGGCCTCAAGTCGTCTGCCTGAAAAGCGCGAAACATAACTCAATTACACCCAAAGCTTAGTCAATAAAAAACCGCTAAAAGCCATTTGAGTGGTTTTTTATTGACTAATTTTTTAGCTTCGCGCTTTACATCAATTGCGCCTGCCACAGCTTAATAGCAAAGCCGATAAATAACAGACCCACAGCGCTCATGCTAGAGACAATCAGCCAAGGATGTTGGCTGAATTTTTTAGCCAGTTTTTGACCAGAAAATGCCAAAACAGTTAAATAAGTGAAGCTGATGCACTGTAATATGATGGCCAATACCAAAAAAGACAGCAGTGGATGCGGATAAGCAGGGTCTACGAACTGCACAAAAAACGATAAGAAAAATAAAATGGCTTTGGGGTTGGTGAGGCTTAGCAACATGGCGCGATAAAAGAAATTTTGATTGGGGTTTGGCACCGCAAGCTTGGGCTTTGCATCCGCCAAAAGCGCACGCTGCTTAAAGGTATGATAAGCACCGATTAACAGCTTGATACCAAGATACATAAGATACAGGCCGCCGATCAGCTTTATGCCATTAAACAAAGAGGGGTATAGCTTAAGTAGCCCGCCTGCGCCAAATATGGTAACTAAGATAAGTATCCCATCACCCACAAAAATACCAGCTATGGCTTGATAGCCTTTACGCACGCCATGGGCAGCCGCGACGGCCAGACAATATAGACTGTTGGGGCCGGGTAGTAAAATAATCGCAATGGTGCCAATGATATAGGCGGTAAGATCTGTTATCCCAAACATAAAGGCTCCTTTGGCCTATATTGTAAACGCACTATTATAGTGAATTTTTTGGCCGCTGCGTAAGCCTTTATAGTTTAAATCAAGCCGCGTTTTTTGCGTTATTATTAACCGAGCTATCTAATGATGCCGCGATTAAATACCTCACGCAGCTCAAAGCTGGTATGCACTTGACTGACGCCCTCCAGGCGGTTTAATCGGTGCAATAAAAACTCCTCATAATGCGCCATATCACGCACCACCACCTTTAATAAATAATCTTCAGTGCGGCCGGTGACAATGCTGCAGCTGACCACCTCATCGAAGCTTTGGATTTTAGCTTCAAACTCAGCAAAGCGCTCAGCAGTATGTCGGTCCATACTCACCGCAATAAAAATAGCTAGGCTATAACCAAGCTTCTGCGGATCCACCAAAGTATGGTAGCCGGTGATAACACCCGCTTCCTCTAAACGCTTAATCCTTCTGGCGCAAGGGGTAGCCGATAAATGCACCGCTTCAGCAATATCGGTAATACTCATGCGGGCATCTTGTTGTAGTAGGGTTAAAATCTGCCGATCAATGGCGTCAATATCGATGGCTGGGGAAAGATTTGAGAATGAGCTCATAGCGGTTTATCCGGAGTAATATGATGCTTATTAGTGATTTTCACTAATTTATGATAAATAAAAAACATAATACGCTAATTTTAATTAAAAATTGGGCTAATTTTGTAGGATTATTTTCACCCCGCTTTGATATGATAGTCAGTATGGCGTCATAGTTAAATAAACCGTATCGATAAATAAATAATATCGATAAATAAATAGTATCAATAAGCAGCTGGCGAAAGTATCTATGTTCTTGATAGACTTAAAGAAGTAGCATAGACTTAAGACGCTGATAAGCGCGTCTAAAAAGTAGATGGTTTGTGCAAAGTCAGCTTGTTATGCCAAATCAATTTTAAGGGTATGGATATAAACCCATTAACATTAACCAAAACCAATGTGATAAAAAACAATCGACCAAAGAGGGCACCCCATGAGCCAAGTTACTAGCCAATCAACCCGAGTGGAACCTAAGGTAAAGCCTAAGTTTGACGCGTTTGATTTTCGTAAATACCAACCTTTTGCTTTTGCACCCAACTTATCTGATCGCACATGGCCAAATAAGACCATTGAAAAAGCGCCGATTTGGGCCAGTGTGGATTTACGTGATGGTAACCAAGCTCTGATTGATCCTATGACCATCGAACAAAAGATGCAGTTCTTTAAACTGCTGGTCGAAGTAGGCTTTAAAGAAATTGAAATTGGGTTTCCATCAGCTGCGCAAGTGGAATTTGACTTTGCGCGTAAGCTTATCGAGGAAGGACATATTCCAGAGGATGTGACCATTCAGGTATTGGTGCAGGCACGTGAGCATTTAATTGAACGCACCTTTGAGGCGCTAAAAGGCGTACGCCGCGCTGTGGTCCATGTGTATAACTCTACCAGCCGCGTGCAACGTGATAAGGTTTATGCCAAAGACCTTGAGCAGATTAAGCAAATTGCGATAGAAGGCGCAAAAATGCTGCAAGACCATGCCGCCAAGCATCCTGAAACAGAATGGGTGTTTGAGTATTCACCAGAAAGCTTTAGCCAAACTGAACCCGATTATGCGGTGCAAGTGGTGGATGCGGTTAACGAGGTGTGGAAGCCTGAAGAGGGCCAAGCGGTGATCATCAACTTGCCAGCTACGGTTGAGTCATCCATGCCAAACGTCTATGCCGATCAAGTCGAGTATTTTTGCCGTAACATAAAAAACCGCGAGCATGTGATCATCAGCTTGCACACCCACAATGACCGTGGTAGTGCAGTGGCCGCCGCTGAGCTTGGGGTGTTGGCCGGCGCCGATCGCATCGAGGGCACACTACTTGGTAACGGCGAGCGTACCGGTAACATGGATATTATGATTATGGCCATGAACTTATATAGCCAAGGCGTTGATCCTGAGCTTGATCTAAGTGACATGAGCCGCATTGTGCAAGTGGTCAGTGAGTGCAATAACTTGCCGGTGCATCCACGCCATCCTTATGTGGGCGAGTTGGTGTTTACCGCCTTTAGTGGCTCGCACCAAGATGCGATTAAAAAGTCACTTGATTACAATGAGAAAAACAGCGATGCCACTCAAAATATCTGGGATGTGGCCTACTTACCGATTGATCCCGCTCACATTGGCCGCAGTTATCAAGATGTGGTGCGCATTAACAGTCAGTCTGGTAAAGGGGGCGTGGCTTATATTCTACAGCGCAACTATGGCTTTAACTTGCCGCGCTGGATGCAAATTGACTTTAGCCGCGTAGTACAGCAAAAAGCGGAAGAGGCAGCGCGTGAGCTCAAAAACGAGGAAATCTTAGAAGCCTTTGAGTCCACTTATCTACATAATTCAGGCTTTGAGCTATTAGATCATAGCGTGAATAACAAAGGCGGTGACGTTGAGTTTAGCGGGCAAGTGATTATCAATGGCGAAACCGTTGAAATCTCCGGCAAAGGTAATGGGCCGTTGTCGTCATTTATTGATGGGGTTGCACGTCACACAGGCAAGAAGCTGCATATTATTAATTACTCAGAGCATGCCATGACTCAGCCTGTGGCCAATATGAGTGAGGATGAGGATACCACCAGCGATAAGACCAATGCCACAGCGGCAGCTTATATTCAGCTCAACGTGGATGGCGAGATTTACTCAGGTATTGGCACCCACACCAGTACAGTATCTGCCATGTTGCGCGGTGCCCTATCTGCCTTATCGCAAGCTTTTTAAGGTTAAGGGTTGTCATTAACCGCTTACCCTAAAAACCTATTTTAGTTTTCAATAAAAAAAGGCGTCTTATAGACTAATGCCAGTCAGTTAAACAAGAGACTTAGCGGAGATATGGTTTTTTAAAACCAGAGAACTCCATAAACAGGGGTTTCTAGAAAAAACGAATTTCAGAATTTCGCTATAAAATCTCTTAACTGACTGGCATTAGTCTTATAGACGCCTTTTTTTATTGATGAGCTTTTTATTTGTGGATAAAGGCGTATCTTTTATTATTGTGCCCAAATGTTTTGATGTTTTTGCAGCAGCTGCTCTTTAGTTTCAATACGATCAGGGTCAGGGATGATACAGTCAATGGGGCATACCTTATCGCAGGTCGGCTCGTCATAAAAGCCCACGCATTCGGTACACAGACTGGGGTCAATGACATAGGTCTTTTGCCCCTTTTGATCATAACTGATGGCTTCATTGGGGCATTCAGGCTCACAGATATCACAGTTGATACACTCAGATGTGATTTTTAAAGCCATAGGACGTCTCCTTTTTTATCAACCAAACCGGCTTAAGTTTAATATTCGCCCAACAGCCAACCACTGATGTAGGCAGAATACTCTCGAAAACAAGAGTTGTAACGTATCGAGAGCGGGGTGGTGCTGGCAAGTGCCACCAGATTGGTGTAGCCTTGATGCTCAGCGATGGCCAGCGAGCGCGGGATGTGAAAGTCACTGGTCACCACAGCAATTGGGTCATTTAAAGAGATGCCTTGCTCGGTCAAAATCTGCTGACTAAACAAGAAATTCTCCTCAGTACTGGTGCTGTTTTTTTCTTGCTGAATGTGCTCAAGTGGGATGCCATAAAGCGCGTACAGATAGCGGGCCATGGCCTCACCTTCACTGCGTATCTCACCCATGCCGATGCCGCCGCTGGTGATGACCACCGCCTGGGGTTGTTCCTTTATTAAGGGAGCAGCGGCGTCTAAGCGACTGGCCAAAGTGGGGGTGGGCAAACCATCTTGAATACCGCCCCCAAGTACGATAATGGCCGCCACTGTCTCATACGGTTGGTCAACTTGCTTAATATTTTTGTGCAATGAAAAGGCAAATACAATAAAGCTTATCAGCCACAGGACAAATATTGCCCACAGCAGCTTCCAAACCATACGCCAGTGTTTACTTACCTGTAGCTTGGCTTTTATCTTATGCCAAAATACGGCATGAATGATAAATATCAGACCCAGCACAAAAGGGCATAGGTATCTACACAATTTATCAGTGAGCATAAATTTGATAAAATAGCGCAGTATGGTATAGAGAAAATGACCCTAGATACGAGACTTATTAAACGTTATCAGCAACTCGTACGCAATCACACTCA